>CACZNZ010000599.1 GCA_902782625.1 uncultured Lachnospiraceae bacterium
AATCGTGGAGACAGTCAGAGGACTTGAATACGGAACCGTTGTATTTAAGGATAAGGAGATCAAAGAGGATAAAATCATCAATTCTCTCAAACCGGTTCTTCGGATTTCAACTAAAGAGGATGACCAGAGGCATCTCAATAATCAGAAGAAAAGTAAGAATGCTTTTGATGTGTGTCTGGAAAAAATAAAAAAACACAATCTGGAGATGAAGCTGATTGACTGTGAATATACCTTTGATAATAATAAGGTACTTTTCTATTTCACAGCTGACGGCAGAATCGATTTCAGAGAACTGGTAAAGGATCTCGCAGCGGTCTTTAAAACCAGGATCGAACTTCGTCAGATCGGCGTAAGGGACGAGACAAAGATGAAAGGCGGTATTGGGGTTTGCGGAAGACCATTATGCTGCAGTACTTATCTTTCCGAATTTGTGCCTGTGTCTATTAAGATGGCAAAAGAGCAGAATCTTTCTCTGAATCCTGCCAAAATATCCGGGATGTGCGGAAGACTTATGTGCTGTCTGAAAAATGAGCAGGATACTTATGAGTATCTTAATTCCAGGCTTCCGAAGGTGGGGGATGAGGTAAGGACCAAAACCGGAGAAAAAGGGGTGGTTCATGAAGTGAGCGTTCTTCGCCAGAAGGTGAAACTGATCATTACCGACGAAAAGGATAATAAAGAGATTGTAGAATTCAATGCCGATGAGTTAAACTTCCGGCCTAAAAAGAAAAAAGAAAAGAATAAACAGAATCAGGATTCAAAGGAGAAGAATCGGAAACGTGAGAATCGAAAAGAAAAGTGAGAGATTCGTTCATGAGGATGAAACTTTAGAGGATCTTCAGATTAAGGATTATTATCTGATTCAGAAAAAGAAAGGATTTCGTTTCGGCATAGATGCAGTACTTCTTTCCGGTTTTGCCGAAATCCGCCGGGAAGGAACCCTGATGGATCTCTGTAGTGGAACGGGAGTCATTGCTTTGCTTGCCGATGCAAAATATCCGCTGACCCATATTGAAGGGCTGGAATATCAGGAAATGTTTGCGGAGATGGCAAAAAGAAGTGTGATGCTTAATCATCTTGAAGAGAGAATCACGATCAGGCAGGGAGATGTAAAGGAAATCAGGCAAATGTATCAGGCGGAAACATTTGATTATGTTACCTGCAATCCTCCCTATATGATTGCCAGCCATGGACGGTCCAATAAAGATGATGCCATGTCCATTGCGAAGCATGAGATAGCATGCACGCTTGAGGATGTGATCAAGGCAGCGGCTTGGATTCTGAAAGGGAAAGGGCACCTGTTTCTGGTACACCGACCGTTTCGCCTGGCTGAGATTTTTGTCAGGCTGAAAACTTATGGACTCGAACCGAAACGAATGCGCCTGGTACATCCTTCTTTGAGAAAAGAACCGAATATGGTACTGATCGATGCAGTGAAAGGGGGAAAAGAGCGGATTACGGTCGATCCTCCTTTCCTTGTATATAACGAAGACGGAAGCTATACGAAAGAATTGTTAGAAGTATACGGTAAACCAATATAAGGAGAAATGATGGCAGGAACTCTTTATCTGTGCGCGACACCGATTGGCAATCTGGAAGACATGTCAATGCGGGCAATACGAATTCTAAAAGAGGCAGATCTGATTGCTGCGGAAGATACCAGAAACAGCATGAAACTGCTGAATCATTTTGAAATCAAGACCAAAATGACAAGCTATCATGAATACAATAAAGTAGAGAAGGCACATTTTCTGATAAATAAACTTCAGGAAGGTTTGGATATCGCGTTGATCACTGATGCCGGTACACCTGGTATCTCTGATCCGGGAGAGGAAGTCGTAAAAAGATGCCTGGAACAGGGAATTACAGTAACATCTGTTCCGGGAGCATGTGCAGCGGTCAATGCATTGATTCTCTCAGGTCTTCCTACCAGAAGATTTGTCTTTGAAGGTTTTATCCCCGGGGAGACGAAGGAAAAAAGAAAGGTGATGGACAGGATTCGGGAAGAGACCCGGACGATCATCCTGTATGAGGCACCGCATCATCTGAAAAGAACCCTGCAGCTTCTGTATGAGGAACTTGGGGACAGGCAGATCTGTCTCTGCCGGGAAATGACCAAACGCTATGAGGATATCCACAGAGGAAGTCTCTCCGAGATTATCGCATTTTATGAAAAGGAAGATCCCCGAGGGGAATATGTTCTTATTCTTGCCGGCAAGGATCCGGAGGATATCCTTCGGGAAAGTCAGGAAAGATGGGAAAATGTTTCGCTGGCTGATCATATGAATCATTATGAACAGATGGGGTTCGACAGAAAAGAAGCGATGAAAAAGGTCGCGAAAGACCGGGGAGTCAAGAAGAGAGATATCTATCAGAGATTGTTAAATGATGAGGAATAAAAAATGAGTGAATATAGAAGAACATACTGTAAGATCGATCTCGATGCCATAAGGCACAATATCGTCGAGGCAAAGAAAAAAGCTGACGGAGCCATGCTTATGGCGGTGATCAAGGCAGATGGATATGGGCATGGTTCCATTCCCATCGCCCATTATGTCGAGGATGTGGCAGATTATTTTGCGGTTGCTTCCATTGAGGAGGCTATCGATTTAAGAGAGGGAGGAATTACGCTTCCTATCCTGATTCTGGGTTATAATTCTCCATCTCTTTATCAGAAAAATCTGGATTACGATGTAGACCAGACGATCTATTCCTATGAGAGCGCCCGCAGAATGTCTGAGACAGCGGTAAAGAATAATAAGACAGCAAAGATTCATATTGCCCTGGATACCGGGATGACCAGGATTGGATTTCCGGCCGATGAAGATGGCGTAAAAGAAGTAAAGAAAATATCTCAGCTGCCGGGACTGGAGCTTACCGGTCTGTTTACCCATTTTTCCTGTGCAGATATGACCGATAAAAAATATACGTACGAGCAGATGGAACGATATGATACATTTTATGAGGCTCTCGTTCAGGAAGGAGTCTCCATTCGCTACAGACATGTCTGTAACAGCGCCGGTATTCTGGATTTTGATCATCATCGCTTTGATATGGTAAGGTCCGGAATCATCAATTACGGACTTCTGCCTTCTGATGAGGTCAATCTCTCTGCGTTTGAACTGAAGCCTGCGTTGACATGGATTTCACATGTGGTCCATGTACAGGAGCCGAAGCCTGACAGAGGAGTAAGCTACGGGGCTACTTATATCGTTAAGAAACCGATGAAACTGGCCACTGTTTCGATTGGCTATGCAGATGGATATCCAAGAACGCTTTCCAATAAAGGATGGGTTCTGATTCATGGAAAAAAGGCAAGGATATGCGGAAGAGTGTGTATGGACCAGATGATGGTGGATGTTACGGATATTCCTGATGTGAAAGAAGAGGATGAGGTAATCCTGATCGGAACATCAGGAAATGAACGCATTACCGTGGAAGAGATGGGTGATCTTTCAGGCAGGTTTAACTATGAGTTCGTCTGTGATATCACACCGAGGGTTCCAAGATTATATTCAGGAAAACGTCTTTAAAGGAGAT
>CACZNZ010000600.1 GCA_902782625.1 uncultured Lachnospiraceae bacterium
CTGAGCCTGGAGGGAGATGAAGCGCTGCTGCTGAGCAGAAAAGCTGTTGCAAGTCTTCCTTTTGAGGACAGCCGGGATTTAGCTGCCTGGGATACCAGTTCCCTGCGGACTTGGTTGAATGACGGCTTTTATAATGGGGCATTTTCCGAAGAAGAAAAAGCTGCTATTGTAGAGGGAAAAGTAGAGGCTTTACCCAATCCGAAATATGGCGGCATGCCGGGAAACAATACAAATGACAAAGTGTTCCTGTTGTCGATTCAGGACGCACAGCAATATTTCGGCAGCAATGAGGCACGCATGTGCAGTCTGAGTGAAGCAGAGGCCGGTTCCGGTGGGGAACAGTCCTGCTGGTGGTGGCTGAGAACGGCCGGAAACGCACCGAAGAATATTGCTGTGGTCAATGCGCAGGGAGGCATTGTAAACAGCGGAGACAGCAGCCGGAAGACAGACGGAGGGGTACGCCCGGCAATCCGGGTAAAGATCGATGATCTGCCGGATTCAGTGGGAGTGCAGCAGCAAGCGGAAGTACGTACAGAGCAGGATCCTGTAGAAACAGAACAAGCAGAACATCCCGAGGAAATGCTGCTGGCGGTTACGGAAGAAACTGCTCAGGACAAGCCGTGTATCAGCCATGTTTCCTTTGAAGACTGTGTGACGATCGGCACCTATGTGCAGGATACCAATCCCGGGAGTGGAGCAGAAGGAATCGACTGGATCGTTCTGGATATTCAGGGAGATAAAGCCCTTCTACTGAGCAAGTATGGGTTGGAGCCGGTGCACTATCATGAAGGACACGGTAAAAAGACCTGGGAGACGAGCAATGCCCGCAAATGGCTGAACGGCACGTTTTACCAGAATGCATTCTCGGAAGAAGAGAAAGAGATGATCCTGCTGTCCAAAGTGACGGCAGACAGGAATCCGATGTTTGAGGAAGTTGATCCCGGCAATGAGACGGAGGACTACATTTTCCTGTTGTCTGTATCGGAAGTGACAAAGTATCTGCCTTCTGAAGGAGCACGGTCTTGTGCACCTACAGCTGCGGCTGTAGCACATGGCGCTTATATGTACAATGATAATTGCAATTGGTGGCTGAGGACTCCGGGCCGTGCGGAGGATCGGGTGACATACATGCGAAGTTCGCTCGGCCTCGAGTATGAAGGCACACAGGGCGGCTTTCCTCGTCCATATGTACTTCGCCCGGCAATGTGGGTGAAAACTGATGTTCTGCCGGAGATGCTGATATCCTATCTCCTTTCACCGGTAGACAGTAATGTCAAGATTGACAATGATTGCCTGACAGTCAGGGTGGAGGATGAAAAAAACCTTGTTATTTCCTTAAACAATCTGTCACTGAAAGAGGACGGCTATTCTGCAAGGAAAGATAATAGTTATAGTTGGATGGTGGAGTTTTCAGAATTAGATCCATATGGGGAAGAGAAATGTACTTTTAGGATTGGAACAGCATATTACTGGCTCCATTCTGATATTAAATCTGGACTTGTTTGTGTTTCAGATATGGCTAACACCCTGCAGATATTTGAACAGGATGAAAAAGGTTTGCAGAAGAGTCGTGCTCCGATAGAAGTGGATACAATATGCACCAAAGATTCTATCATCTGGATTATTGATCTGGAAAAAACGCCGGTCGACCTGGATGCAGTAGAGAAGTACGCTGTTAGGATAAGCCGAGGAGAAGACAACGCTGATAAACACGTATTATTGGCTGTCGAGAACGACAATATCCTTTCCGTTACACTAAATGATGTGCAGATTGAAGACGATTTTCTCACTTTACCTGGACTCTCTGAAGCATCCTATGTACACTATAGCTGGGGAGTTGACTTCACCAGTAATGATAACGCTATTTATGGAGTGGAATCTTCAATTCATAAGCGCCTTTCCCCTGCTGGAAAGAATACGCTGACAATGAATGATGGAACTCATAAACTGACATTATATCAAAATTATAAGACAAGTTATCTTGACGATGTTGAGGTGACTTATACGGATACCTCTGTCACATGGCTTGCTGATTTACAGAAGTTGCCTTTGCATTATACGGATGATCTTTCGCGCTTTAAAGTATCATTTGATACATACTCACTGCTGGAATTCTCTATAAGATAAAGGGTATTAAAAAACAGAGGGAATAAGAAGGATTACAATGAACGGACAATACAATGTAGGGGACGTTGTCCTCCACAACTGGACATTGACACGCCAGATTGGAGAAGGCAGTTACGGCAAAGTTTTTGAAGCGAGAAGAGAAGACTTTGGCGAGTACAGTGCTGCCGTCAAGATTATTGTAATTCCACAGACCCGGGAAGAAATTGATGAAGCTCTGTCAGAGGGCATGACAGAGGAATCGGTTTCACAATATTTCAGCAGTTTTGTGGCAGAGATTTCTAAAGAATTTGCTCTGATGTCTAAGCTGAAAGGTGACTCCAATATTGTCAGCTATGAAGACCATGAGGTGATTCCGCATACTGATGGAATCGGCTGGGATGTCATTATCCGTATGGAGCTGCTCACTCCGTTCAGTAAAATTCTGAAAACAGAACAGCTCACGAAAGCGGATATTATCAAGCTTGGCATAGATATCTGTCGTGCATTGGAACTATGCCAGCAACACAATATAATTCATCGGGACATTAAACCGGATAATATTTTCCGTTCCGGTACCGGGCATTATAAACTTGGAGATTTTGGCGTAGCCAGGACGATAGATAAAACAAAAGGCGGTGCTTCTAAACAGGGCACCCCGAATTATATGGCTCCGGAAGTATATCGGGAAGAACCGTATGGGGCGTCAGTTGATATATATTCCCTGGGTATTGTGCTTTATCGGCTGCTGAATAACAATCGTCTTCCGTTCCTTCCACCCCCTCCGAAACAAATTTTGCATTCTGACCGTGAAGCGGCACTTGTAAAGAGAATGGGCGGAGTACAGATTCCGTATCCGGCAAATGATCAGGGGCCGCTTTCGGATATCGTTCTGAAGGCCTGTGCTTACCGCCCGGAGGACAGGTACTCTAATCCAAGGGAAATGCGGAAAGATCTGGAAAAGCTTCTGGAGGCAGATGAAGCACCCAAAGACGACGGCATAACAGAAGGTCCTCCTAAAGGGGATCTGGTTTCGCCTCTGGCTCCGCCGCCAATGTCCCCACCAAAACCGAAGAAAAAAACAGGGGTAATAATAGCAGGTGTTCTGATTGTGTTTTTGCTTCTGGCGGGTGGATTTAGACTGTATAAAACATTTCTGGGCAAACAGACTTCCGTATCTACAGGAATACCCACATCTACTTCGGAACCCACACCCACGTGGACTCCGGCACCTGCTCCTTCGTCGACTCCGGCACCCACGCCTTCATCGACTCTGACGCCTACACCCGCGTCAATGCCGACTTCTGCACCCGTATCCACGCCGACTACGAAGCCCACACCTACGGCTACGTCGACACCGACTCCGGAACCTGCACCTACGTCGACTCCGGTACCTGCACCCACGCGGACTCCGACACCCACTCCTCATGTGCACCAGTGGAAGGATGCGACGTGTACAGAGGCAAAAAGATGCAGTGTCTGCGGAGAGACGGAAGGAAAAGCGCTTGGACACAGGGAAGTCATTGACGCAGCCGTAGAGGCAACATGCACAGAATCCGGCCTGACGGAAGGAAAGCACTGTTCCGTGTGCGGAGAGATTCTTATTCCGCAGGAAAAAATTAAACCTTTGGGTCATGATTGGATAGATGCGACCTGCACAGATCCGTCTGTTTGCACGCGCTGTGGAGCAACAAGAGGCAAACCTGACGGGCACAGCTGGGCAAGAGCGACCTGCACGGAACCTAGAACGTGTACTGTTTGTGGGGAAACGGAAGGGGAAGCCCTCGGCCATACAGAAGTCATTGACCCTGCTGTAAAGCCGACCTGTACAGAATCTGGATGGACAGAAGGAAAACATTGTTCAGTCTGTGGAGATACTCTTGTTCCGCAGAAAATGATAGAAGCTCTCGGTCATACGGAAGTTATTGACGCAGCCGTAGAGGCAACGTGTACGGAATCCGGATGGACAGAAGGAAAGCATTGTTCTGTCTGCGGAGAGATTCTTGTTCCGCAGGAAAAGATAGAAGCTCTCGGTCATACAGAAGTCATTGACCCTGCCGTGGAACCGACGTGCACGGAATCCGGATGGACAGAAGGAAAGCATTGTTCTGTCTGTAAAGAAGTCTTAGTACAACAGGAAGAGATTGCACCTCTTGGCCATGACTGGCAGGAGGCTACAACGGAATCTCCCAAAAAATGTTCCCGCTGCGGGCTGACAGAGGGTGAACCCATAACAATTTCAGGCCGGAATGTGAAGTCAGTTGTAGCTGGAGAATCTATTAAATTTGGTTCATATGAGCAGGATAACAATCTCAGCAACGGCAAAGAACCGATTGAATGGATTGTAATGGAAACGCAGGATGATAAAGCGCTTTTGCTGAGCCGTTATGTGCTTGATGTGAAACCATTTGAATCAGAACGCGACAGCGGTACCTGGAATTCTGCTTCTTTGCGTAAGTGGCTGAATAACGATTTTTATAAGGATGCCTTCTCAACAGATGAAAAAGCAGCCATCATTTATTCTTCAATAGAAACACCGGCCAATCCTAAATACGGAACCACTTCAGGACAGTCAACAAAAGACAGTGTGTTTATATTGTCAATTCCGGAAGTAGAGTCTTTACTGGGCAGCGATGCAGAAAGAGTCTGTTATGCATCGGAAGCGGTAAATAATAAAATCGGCTCAAAAGACAGTATCTGGTGGTGGCTTCGCACTGCCGGGAATACCACAGGCAATGCGGCGATTATTAATGCTCATGGTGCAATCCTGAATAGCGGAGACAGTATTCATAAGGAGGGCGGCGTCCGTCCTGCAGTCTGGATTGATATTGGGAGAACGGTGACAGAAGAGGATTCAATAATAGAATCAGTTCCCGCAATAGAAACTGCAGAGCCCGTTGCAAAACCAGCGAGGAATAGTGAGCCGGTAGAAGGCTCTGTGCTAATCGATAATGATCGCCTTACGGTATTTGCGAATCAGGATGAAATGCAGGTATCGTTGAAAGGTCTTGACATAGCTGAGGAATACATTACAAACAAAGACTATTCAGAGGCATCAATTCTGGAGTATGGCTGGTTTGTTGAGTTCTCTGATTTCAGCCGTCGGTATCGGGTTTCTACAACCAGTTGGGCATTTAACCCTGGTGAAAATAGAGCCATTCCGATTGATTATATGCAGAACTCCATGTTTATTGACGGTAGGAGTCCGGTTAATCTGAAGATGGAACATACGGATCATTCAATCACATGGCACGTTGATATGACGAAGCTGGACGATCCGATTAATTATACCCGAATCGAAGAATTTTCTGTTCAGGTATTGGAAGACGGAAATAACTATCTGATTATGGAATCGTACCCTGTAGAACCTTCTGAAAAGCTGCCTTCCAGCAGCGAATTCGAGTATATTATCCTCCAGGATGGCTGTGCTCAGATTGCAAAATATATTGGCACAAAAGGGAATGTTGTGATTCCGGAAGTTCTGGATGGGAAAACGGTTGCTGTTATTGGCAGAGAGGCTTTTTCTGAATGCAGTATTCTGACAGAAGTAATAATCCCCGGCAGCGTTACAGAGATTGGAGTCAGTTCTTTCTACAACTGTAAAAACCTGAAGAAGATAACGCTGTCAGAAGGTATAAAAACAATTGGAAATTGGGCTTTCTCCGATTGTTCTAGCCTGAAAAATATCGAGATTCCGGACAGCGTAACTGTACTCGGATATGGTGTTTTTCGAGGGTGTACAAGTCTGCATTATGCCACCCTTCCGGTCGGAATCTCAGTTATTGAAAGCGGGTTGTTTGGGGATTGTCATTATCTCGATGACGTTGTTATCCCCGCCGGTGTGACATCGATTGGAACAAGCGCTTTCAGCAATTGCGATAATCTGACAAGTATAATCATTCCGGATGGTGTGAAGAAAATAGAAGCTTCCGCTTTCTATAGCTGTGACATGCTGACAAGCGTGTCACTTCCTGAGGGGATTGCATCAATTGGTGAAAATGCATTTGCCTTTTGTGAATACCTGCCGGAAATTAAAATCCCGGCGAGTGTAACTGCAATAGGAAAAGGCGCGTTTAAAGGACCATCTAAATTAACTGTTTCTGTGAAACAGGGTAGCTATGCGGCGGAGTATTGTCAGAAGAACAGTATAAGTTATCGTTATTATTGACAAAGAAAACTTTAAGATCATTATGAACGGACAATATAGAATAGGAGACGTAGTTCTTAACAATTGGACATTGGTGAAACTTCTCGGTGAAGGGAGCTACGGTAAAGTATATGAAGCCCGGAGGAAAGACTTTGCCGGGGAATATCGCTCCGCCATTAAGATTATTACCGTTCCTCACTCGAAGGCTGAAATTAATGAAGCACTCTCGGAGGGAATGACGGAAGAATCCGTATCAAGGTACTTCCGTAATGTTGTAGAAGAAATTTCCCGTGAGTTTGCGCTTATGGCACAGCTGAAAGCGCATGTAAATATCGTCACTTATGAAGATCATGAAGTGATAGAACATCCAGACGGTATCGGATGGGACATCATTATCCGGATGGAGTTGCTTACACCGTTTACATCTGTCCTGAAATCGGGGGTGTTGTCACAGGCTGAAATCATACGTTTTGGGATAGACATGTGCAAGGCACTTGAGGCGTGTCAAAACTGCCACATTATTCACCGTGATATAAAACCGGACAATATTTTTTGTTCGCCGGATGGGAACTATAAACTTGGAGACTTTGGTGTGGCTCGCACACTGGAAAGGACAAGCGGAGGATTATCCAGGAAGGGCACATACAATTATATGGCGCCTGAGGTTTATAGGGACGAGCCATATGGTTTAACGGTAGATATCTATTCACTTGGTGTTGTAATGTACCGTCTCCTGAATAACAACCGGCTTCCGTTTTTGCCGGAACCGCCTGCGGAGATCCGACTGACGGATAGAGAGAAGGCGCTTGCACGGCGGATGGGAGGAGAAGAGATCCCATATCCGTCAAACGATTCTGGCCGTCTGGCGGATATCGTTCTGAAGGCTTGCGAATATGACGCTGGACATAGATATACAAATCCGACAGAAATGCGGGAGGATCTGGAATCTGTTCTTCAGAGATCCTCCCTGGAAGATAGCTATAGTGCCTCAGCCTCCGGGAGACCACAGTATTCTGATACGATTATTCAAGAAAGTTCGGACAGAAGTACTCCGTCTGCCGGATCGCATTTGCTCAGTAAAGGATTCCAATCGCAGGATCTCTCTTTGGAGCAAAAAAAGCTTAAAAACAGAGAGAAGTCTTCTGGAGGTATACATCAGGCTGGTTCAAAATCCGGCAGAGGAAAGCATCTCTTGGTGGTAGCTTTAGTTTTTGTTCTCCTGGCAGGCGCAGGCCTGTTTGCTCTGAATGCAGGGAAGGAAGAACTGTATAACGGTACTCTCATCATGAAGAAAAATGATGATGTTTTTGAAATTCAGGAGGGGCTCCCTGAGCCGGAGCCTGAAACTTACCAGATTGAGCCTGACATGGAATCAACAGAGAGTCAGGAATATACTGAACAAATAGAAATCGATGAGATCCATTTCCCTGGAGAAGTACTTCGTAAGTATGTTAGGGAACAATTTGATACCGACAATGATGGCTCTCTCAGCATTAATGAACGAGATGTTGCTACGGAGATTCGATATTTTGGAAATGATGAAATCGATTCCCTCAAAGGCATTGAATACTTCCCTAATCTGGCTGTGCTTTGCTGTGGGTTTCACTGTTATCTGACAGAACTGGATGTCAGTCGAAACACTCATCTGGTTGAATTAGACATAAGTGGGTCGGTAGGAGAAAGGCAGCCTTTGTCAGTGCTTGATACCAGTAAGAATATAGAGCTTCTCAGACTCAGGTGTTCATATTCCAGAATCACGTCTCTGGATGTCAGTAATAACACACATTTACAAGCATTGGACTGCGACTTCAATAAATTGACAGAACTCGATGTAAGTCATAACCTGGTTCTGGAGAATCTGGATTGTTCATATAATGACACCATTACAACCCTGAATCTTCCGGCAAACAGCCCTTTGCAGAGATTAAGCTGCTCGAACAACAAGCTGGAGGAATTGAATCTTACAGGCCTTAGTGAACTCATATTTTTATGCTGCGATCATAATCAAATAAAGGAAATCGATATCAGCATGTGTCCTGATCTTGTTAATACCGTTCGCAATGGCACACGGGAAAATTTTCTGGGAATCCATCGTTATCGAGTGGATGATGATAACCGTGGATTATGGATTGATCCAAAGGTCACTTTTTTGGGAGCAGACATCATTAATGAATCTGTTCTGTCGGTTCCCACTGAAACAGGGAGTATTACATCTTCTCCGAAACCTCAGGTTACACCGCGCAAGATCTCACAACATGGTTATGCTGAACAGAATAATATAGGCGCAGAACCCAAAGTGAGTGCTGAGAAAGCTCGGGAACTGGACCAAACTGCCAGGACACTTTTTAATGCTTATTGCGAGGAACATCAGGGATATCAGTGGCGTACTTTTTTTGATATCGATGGCGACGGAATTTCAGAGATGTTTCTAAGGGAAAAACCTTTGCGAGATAACGATGAAGTATGCTTATGTACTCTTTCACCAGACGGAGCGAGCCTGACAGTATGTACACTCATGAGCAAATATATGCCGATAGCATATGATGCGGTTAATGCAGGTGTTGTTGGAGAAGTCGGCGGGAGTGGCGCGGCAACCTACTGTGTGTTGACTGTTGTGGACCGGCAGCCCTTCGCCTGGTACATCGGTAAGGAACAAATCTTTACGGAGAACAACCCTGATTTTCGCTATTATTGTTACGGAGAACCGGCAGAAATATATCAGAACGGGTATGTGGCATATAAAAGTGGCTATATGCCGGACGATTTCGGTAATCCTGTCGCAAATATAAACTTTTTTGAGAATTACGCCATAACAGAAGAAGAATTCGAAGAATACGCTGCATGGTTCCAAGCTTGTGACCCCCTTGTTATGGAAATGATATATTAATAAGGTGATTGATTAACTCTCTCGGTGAACGAGACCACAGCATAATCTGAGAGGAACAGCAGAAAGACTTTAGTGTAGAAACGTTGTTGAATGCCTGAAAAA
>CACZNZ010000601.1 GCA_902782625.1 uncultured Lachnospiraceae bacterium
AATTCGTATCCGGCCAGTGCAAGAAGCTCCTTTCTTCTCGGAGAACCGGATGCCAGTATGATCTTCATAGAATTCCCTCTCTATTCCATTCATAATTATTAACAGGATAAAGTGTAACACAAAACTGTCCATAGAGCAAACAATTGCATTTTAAAACCTTTTTTGATAAGATAAGCGTGGAACTGTTAATATCGTTTTTGTACTAGAGGAGGATTCATATGTATAAGCAAGTAGAACTAAACTATTCTTCAGACGCACTTGAACCGGTTATTGATCAGCTTACAGTAGAAACACACTATGGCAAACATCATGCAACCTATACAAAGACATTAAACGAGTTAGTCCAGAAAGCAGGAGTTGCCGACATGGACATTGAAGAACTCCTGGGAACTTTAGATAAGATTGGCGATGAGACACTTCGTCAGGCAATCCGCAACAATGGTGGCGGATACTATAATCACAATCTGTATTTTTCTACCATCTCCGGGACTGCAAGCCACGCACCTACGGGTATCCTTGCTGAAAAGATCGACAAGACATTCGGCAGCCTGGAAGATCTGAAAAAAGAGCTTACTGCATTGGCGCTCGGTCAGTTTGGCTCAGGCTGGGCATGGCTGTCTGCTGATAAAGACGGTAATCTCTTTACATCCAAGAGCCCGAACCAGGATAATCCGATTTCTGAAGGAACAGGCCGGATTCCGATACTTGCCATCGATGTCTGGGAGCATGCTTACTATCTGAAATATAAGAATTTAAGACCAGAGTATGTAAAGAATCTCTTTGAGATCATCGACTGGAAAGCTGTAGAGAAAATTTATCAGCGTGTGACCGGTTAATTTATCCGTATCACAGAAATAAGAAAGCCTATGGGACAGATTTTCTTCTCCCATAGGCTTTTTGTTTTCTTCCATCATAAAAAATGTCAGTTTCAGAGCATCAGCAATTACATTTCCTGCTCCGGATCCATATCAAACAGTTTCCCTCTGAGAATGACTCTGTCCAGGGACAGGTTTTCTTTTAAAAGGACCATATTTGCAGTCTTCCCCACAGTGATACTTCCGTATCTGTCATAGATACCGACAGCCTTTGCCGGATTAACTGCTGCACATTTTATAGCACTTTCTAAGGGAATGTTCATCTCCTTAACCGTTACTCTAAGGCAATCCATAAGGTTGGTCGCTGATGCAGCAAGTGTTTTTTCATCTTCAAGGTATGCAACATTTCCTTTTTTGATTACCTTCTGTCCGCCAAGTGCATAGGCGCCGTCGGGCATGCCGGTCGCCTCCATGGAATCACTGATCATAATGATCCGGTCATCTCCAAACATCTTAAAGGTCTGCCTGACGACCACAGGATGTACATGTTTTCCGTCGCAGATCAGTTCCACATTGACCTGTTCATTGTCCGCAGCGGCTCCCACCACGCCCGGATCTCTGTGGGAAAGTCCGGTCATGGCGTTATAAAGATGGGTGACATGGCAGATTCCTTCCTTGAAAGCCCGGTCTGCAATCTCATAATTCGCTGTTGTATGGGCCACCGACAGGACGACCTCATCTTTGAGCTGGCGGATGCATTCCCAGGCCCCTTCCGTCTCCGGAGCAAGGTCCAGCAGTTTTACCAGTCCGCCGCTTACTTTCTGCAGTCTTCGAAAGAATGCCGCACTCGGTGGAACGATGTAGTCTTCGTTCTGCGCACCCTTTTTTTCTATAGATACAAAGGGCCCCTCCATATTGATACCGCAGAGAATTGCCCCCTTCTCGTTAGGATAAGATGCCGCGGCTTCACAGATCTTTCGCAGGGTTTTCTCCGGGAGAGTCATGGTGGCAGGAACGATGGTTGTAATCCCTTCCGACGCCTCATAACAGGCAATTTTCTCCATCGCTTCCCAGGTACCTTCGCTGAAATCTCTGCCGGCACAGCCATGAAAATGGATATCCGTAAGGCCCGGAATCAGATAACACCCCTGCGCATCCCATACAGTATCGTCGCCGCTCTCTGTCGAAATCAGCTCACCCGCGGTTCGTACCTCCACATTTTCAAATATCCCTTTTTCCGTAAAAACCTTTGCGTTAATGATCCTCATCTTTTCCTCCAAACAATATATCTTTTAATATCTCAAGAGCCTCTTCAAGCTCCCCCTCATCCATCCCGGAATAATTCAGAAGGAACTGATGCCTGTCTTTCTGATGTCTATTCATATCAAAATCCGTAATGGCTTTGATTCTGA
>CACZNZ010000602.1 GCA_902782625.1 uncultured Lachnospiraceae bacterium
AAGAAGCTGTAGAACATATCATAGTGTTCCCTAAGCTCATCCATAGAGAAATGGTCCTTGATGAGAAGCAGATCATCAAGTTCAATATGTTCGATATCATCTCCCTCGAGAGTTCTGGCCATCATGGATTTTCCGCTTCCCGAATGTCCGAGAATAAAGCATATGTTTGTCTCACCTGAATTGAATCGGTCTTCTTTATAGTAAAGATCCGGTTCTGAAACCACATACTTTTCGTTTGGAAGCTCCTTCTCGAAGAAAATATCGCTGTCGGCAGTCAGTTTGTCTTTCACCAGAAAATACATTTCCGGCACATTATGACCTAAGAATTCATTTGAATAATAATCCGAGAATCGTTTCTGTCTTTTCGGCAGGGACTTATACTTTACGTATACTCTGTTGAGTTCCTTCTGTGTAGTTATATTCCAGGTTATTATTGCAAGTGATGAGTCATGCATAGCCTGTTCAAGATCTGTATATTTTACCATAGCCTTCTCCTTTGCTTTCACAGAGTTGCACGTTCAGACCGTCTCCTTAAGAAGCCCGGTCATGCACAGATCATAAATCCTGTCTCCATTAGCCACGCCTTTTTTCCGTGTGCCTTCGTATTCGAATCCGGCCTTTTCCAGCACACGCCCTGATGCTGCATTCGGTTCGTAGTACACACCGGTAATACGGATAATATCAAGTTTTTCAAACGCAATCCTGCAGATCTCCTTTACGGCCTGTGTCATGATCCCCTTAGACCAGTAATCTGTCAGAAGAAAATATCCTATCTCACTATCCTTATTATATACACCTTGCCCCTGTTCAACAGATATGTTTCCGGCAAGTTTTCCATCGACAAATATCAGGCGCCACACGCCGGTCCTGCCATCGTTCTCGGAGACCATGTTTATCCACCATTCAGCGTCTTCATCTGAATATGGATACGGCAGACGGTCAGACAGATATTTCCTGTCCACGGCATTGCAGACAGCCTTTAATCCATCCTTATCTTCCATTGTCGGAATTCTCAATTCTATCTTCATACAGAATCCCTCACCTTACATTCATTGGAGCTGTTCATTTTCTGCGCCCTTTTGCCTCTTTATGTCCTTTAATGACAGGGTTAAAATGATCCCCAGCACCATCAGGCATGCGACCACAATCATGACCAGTCCCATGGCATCCTGATAGATGACACCGACGATCTACTGATATGCTCTCTGATCCTTTACAGTTATCTTTTCTGCAACAGCAATTATATATTTACACTCCGGCAAGAGTGAGTTTCGCAACTGATTCTACATGTCCCGAGACACCATTATGAATGTCATGGCTCCTACTAAATTGGTCATCTTCTAGTAAGTATGACAAAACTAATCTACAAACTGGAATCTATCGCTAAGGGATAGGTCTCTCATTTCATCTTTTTCTGAAATGAAGAAACGAAAGAATTCCAACGGGCAGAAAATAAACACACCACGCAACAAGAGCGAGCCTTCCGCCGATATTGTCACCGTCAGATGACATCTTTGAGAACATTCCTGTCATCGGCATAAAAGTACAACTGAGGAAAAACACGCCATGTATCATCAGTAGCGCTTTGAGCCACTGGTCCGTCTGGTTCTTTGCCTTCATTGAAAGACCAGTAAAGAAAGTCGATAGAGCCATCATGCCATAACCCAGCAGGTCATAGTTGAAGATAAGTCCGTACTTGCTGAAGTCGATCAGTTTTGCTGCCTGTTCGGTCAGATGCTCGTTGTTTACTGTGGTCAGCTGTGTAAAGTATACGAGCATAATAAAAACGCAGTATACCGTCGCAAAAACCATCCCAATATTCGCAGATACTTTGCGGTCGCTTTCGCATTCATTGTGCAGACCTGTCGTCATTATGATAAAACCTATCGGCAGAATTAGGCAGACAAAGAAGCTACACATAGCGAAATTGATGATTTGAAAAAAAGCAAACAGAAATACTGTCACCGTTACAATCGCTGAGCCAATTGGGGGAATCATCTTGTTCAAATTCATTTGCTCTTCCTCCTAAACAAATTCTATTTTTTTTCTGACAACATTTCTGTTTCCTCAACTCCGCCTCGAGACATCAATACGACTGATTCCACATGTTTTGTCATCGGAAAGTTGTCATATGCTTTTATCTGCACGATTTCATAACCATTGGACCGGAAGCTGTCGAGGTTGATGCAGAGGGTCTTGGGATTGCAGCTTACATAAACTATCTCTTTGATCCCGTATCTGCTGATCATTGCC
>CACZNZ010000603.1 GCA_902782625.1 uncultured Lachnospiraceae bacterium
ATTGCAATGTTGTTGATATTGCCGCTGTGGCTCTGAACGAATTTTGCAGATTGAACAAACATGCCTCCGCTTCCGCAGCAAGGATCGGTTGCCGTCATATCGTTGATACAGTGTAACTTTCCCGCATTTGATACTTTGTAACGATGCACACCCTTGCCCGTAGGGGTGTGCATTTTCGGCTTTAGGGGTGTGCAAACCGAGTGCCGAGGGTGTGCATATCCTAACGTTCCTCGGTGCATTGCTCCGTTTATCCATCCTGCCTGTGGTTGTGGTGTCATACTTATCATCTTTACTCAAAATACGATGTTTATCGTTTGCAGTGCGCTATTCTTTCCTGTTCGACCATCACTGGGCGTCTTGGAATATGTAGTCTGGTATCGTCCGTCACCATAGTATGTGACCTTATAATGTTTTCCCTCTTCTGTTATTACAAAGCCAAGATCGGAGAGTGCCTGTCGGGTTCTCCCGGACATGCCATCATAGTTTTTCAATAGCCGCTTTAGTTCTTCCGCCTTTGCTACACTTAACTTCTTATAGTCATTGTTTCGAATGATGTCCCTCGCAATATCAGCCCTTCTTGACTTAGGCTGAGTACTTTTTAGCGCCTCTGTTAGCATTGCCAAAAGCAAATCTTTTATCTCTCCGGGATAGAATTCAAACTCATCTCCCATAAAAAGCACTGGAACAGAATCCCGTGAATCAAGTTTTGCCTTCAGTCCTTGGTTCTCAAACTGTAGTTGCTCATTCGCTCTGGTCAACTCTTCGACTTGTCTCTGAAGTTTTTGCATATCTTCATCGAAGCCGTCCAACAGATTGTTAGCCTCATTTCTTGCATCATCAAATGCTTGTTTTCGGATTCTTCGTTCTTCCTCATCCAGGGAATCCAGGATTTTTGTTGCCTCTTCCTCTGCTGCCTTCTGCGCCTGTTCCGCTGCAAGTCTTTCTTCTCTTTGGCTGATTAAGCGGTCACGGAGCAAGGCATTGTTGACACCTTGCCATGTAAAAAGAGTATCAATCATCTGCGAATTGCTATATTGGATAACAGCCCTAATCACCTTTTCAAGCAGGAAGGAGTCATAACCATAAGCACTCCGGTATAAATATCTTCTATGTCCGATTGCCTTTGTTGGATAGTATATGCCAATCGCACCGTAATACTCGTTATTGCCATTGCACAGTTCTCTTACACGAGAATTATACACATTGCTTTTTAGCACAAGCACATGCGCTACACCTTTAAGCCTGCCCGCAAGCAGTCTGACATTTACAGGGTCTTCGTCATAGTAGGTCTTTGAGATATAAACTACGGGGAGGTAATACTTGGCTTTCCCATTTATCACATCTGTAATCAGTTGTATATTTTCATCTGTGATTTCAATTGGATTACGCAGAACAGGAAGATCGCTATCATCCTGAACATACCCGCGTTCTATCAGCAATGTAATAAAATGTGGCGTGGAAAACTTAGGATCTGACTCCAAAGCCTCCTCCGTATAACTCCTATCCAAGCGTACCGCCATTTGCATGGAATTGAAATTCATGACGTAGTCAGTATCCCATATTGCACCATCAGTTTCCTTCTTCTCATATCGAATGGCTATAATGTTCTGATTTCGATATTCCTCTATTGCAAGCCATAGATCATCGGTACCATAACGAATATTTCTTTCGCCCTTCCACACCATATCAGGAATGATATTGTTGGAATGCGGACTTCCCTGATTCCACTCGATAACAAGCTTTATAAACGCATCCTTTGTAAGTGATTTTTTGATATTCAGAATCGTTGAGAATAAAAGCATTGAACTACCTCTTTATCTGTTACTAAACGAAAAATGTCTATTTGCTTCTTCGATGAAGGAATCCGCAGAATCTCTCCACTGCCCCGGATAGTAATTGTGCGTCATCCTCTCTAACCGCCCATTTTCATCAAGGTGACACTGGACGCTGAATTTCGTCTTGTTTGAGTTAGATGTATAGTAGAACACCAGGAAGTTGTACTTATCAACCTTGACGTACTTACCGTGATAAACAGTTTGTGCCAATCTGCTCAATTCACATAAAGCAACTCCATGCCAGCATTCTCCAGATTGTTCTTGTTCATAAATAACATATTCCTCCGGTGTGTATCGTTTCGGAGGTTGATACACTCGTTGCTGTCTCTGATTCGATGATGAATTAGACATTATGCCTTTCAAAATATCGCCAAAAAATCCCATGAGCAGATTTCCTCTCCCGTTATATTTTACGGATCTTACTTAAACTCTTTATAAGACTTGGTCCATACTTTTTAACCACGCCAACAGCAAGGACCGCCACGCCAAGAAGGGTTCCTCCGCTTTTTAAGGCCTTCGCACCTTCTTCGGTTTTCTCGTAATCTTCACTGTTCAGCTTCTGATTCTGAAATCTCTTCTTTTCTTCCATTTTCAAATGCCTCCAATAATTTTGCACCGCTGACTTCGATGCGCATTGTATCGTATTCCTGTGCTTCATCCATGCAATGTTCCCGCTCTGCTGCAATATACTCATCAGCATGGTAGTACAACATATCCGCATTCTCTTTATGTATGTAACGGAGCGTTTTCAAAGCATTAAAATCAATTTCTTTCATATCTTGTTCCGCTATTTGGAACACCTGCTCCGCCGCCTCGGGTTGTCCGCATATGACATACGATGCTGCCACCATCTGTGTTGCTTGAAGATAGAGCGCATAGTATTCTTGGATGTCTGCAAATTCTTTGTCTTTCCGTCTGAAAGATCCACTATGTTTAAACTCTATCCAAAATCGACTCCACGCACTTTCAGGAATAGCCTCAAAATTCCCAACACGTCTTTTTAAGGTCTGGAGCAGCTGCTTCTGTGCGGTCAGCATATTGCTTCTTCCAAGTTCAATAGCTGCCATTCTGTCCTCTGGAGCAGAATGCATTGAAAGCAAAATCTGATCGCGACCCGCAAGCAACAGACCAATACGGTCATCCATCTGACCTTGCTCTATACGCTCAACCACTTTATATGTTTGATTCATAATTTCAGCGAGGTCACTGATCTGCTGCTGCAGATACAGGTTGTGGTAGCTGATAGCGATACTTTCAAAAGGATTCCCGTGAATAATCTCTTCCTGCTTAATGGGAAGATTATCCACAAACTGCCGTTTTCCAGAATCCAGAGTCTTATAAAGTGTTGGCCACATTACACCTGTCTTGTAATTTTGGTTAAGGAAAACTTCGCCTGCTTGGAAGGCATCTTTATGTTTGATGGGGATCTGCACCACATATTCAACAGTTTTCTCTACGCTTGCCAATGCATCGGCCATGTTAGCGTACTGCATCAATTTTGCAAGGATTCCATTTACATCTACACCTTCCGTTTCCGATGTGACTCTCATAATCTTTCCATAAACAGGTTCGACAGCTTGTTCATCCTGTGAAACAAGAGCATCATTCTTTTTTATGATAGGGTTTTCATTGTTATTTCCAGGCATTAACCGTTAACCTCCTCAGTTTCATTAAGACGAACCGTTTCTAATGCATCTGCCAAATGTTCGAGTGCCGTGTGACAGTCAACAATTTGCTGTTGTTCTTTATTTATCTCAGCCTGCAACTCTGCTATAGCAGCCTTTTTCTTTTCAATTATCTCTTCACTTTCAGCAATATTCGCTTTAATTGTGCGCTCGACATCATCTGACAAAATCCTTACATCAGTTTCGCTCTTTGGTGACTTCCCGGCGAGGAGACTCACTAAAACACCCGCTACTCCTGCCCCGATTACTGTCGTTAACGCAAGGAGAGAGTTAGATGCGGCCATACCAGCTGCAATTCCTGCATACTTCGAGGTTGAACGTAGATACTTGTATAACTCGTCTTCATGAACCATATTGCCATCTTTGCGCGAAGACTGATCTGCTTTCAGCTTACCTGCACGAATCCACCGCCGTACTGTTTCTGGATTCGTATCAAGCATTTCGGATATTTCCTTTACGCTATACATTTTCATGAGCATCTTCTCCTTATACTTCGACATTATACTACTCTTTTACTACATTTTCAACATCATGTAATGTAGTAAATGTAAAATAAGCATGAATGCAAATAGCACCCCGCCGAAGCGAGGTGCATCAAATCCTTTATTCAGTTATGCCTGTATCTCCGTGCCGTCCCGGAAGGTCACCATGATTTCTTTCTTCCTGCCGACCGTCACAAAGTCCACCATGTCTCCCCAGAGCCTATCATCGAACTCCGTGATTATGCCGTCCTGTGCTTTTAGGTTTTTGATGAACTGTGAGAGCCGTTCGCTCTGTGCTTCTTTTGCGGAAATGGCAGCAGTCACTTCATCGTACCGTTCCTTTATCCCATCGTAGCGCTGAACCAGGCTGTCATAGCGTTTCTGGTACTCGTCCTGATCCTGTGCGACACGGGCATTCTCCGCCACAATGTTCTGTGTCATTTCCACGACAACAGCCATTTCTTCCTCAAGCTTTGTCTTTTCTTCTTCGAGGGCATCCGTTCGGCAGACGGTCTTTCTGATGATCTCGGCATTGGCGATGATCTCTTTCTTCTCAGTCAGAAGCTGGTTGAATGCCGAAATGAATGCCGCCTTGACCTCATCTTCCGTGACATGAGCAGTTTCGCAGATGATATCGTTGTACTTGTTGTTGCAGCGGTACACGACCTTGCGGTAACGGTCTGTCGAATGCCAGACCTTCGAGCCGTACCAGCATCCGCAGTCAGCACATTTTATCTTGTTGGAGAAGATCGTGACACCACTGTAGCGTGACCGTCCTCCGGCTCTCTTGGCAAGTTCCGCCTGCACCAATTCAAAGACCTTCGGATCAATGATTGCCTCGTGGTTGCCTTCCACGTAATACTGTGGGACTTCACCCTCATTCTTTTTCATCTTCTTCTGCAAGAAGTCCACCGTGAACTCCTTCTGCAAAAGTGCATCACCCTTGTACTTCTCATTCGAGAGCATCCGGCGCACCGTCTGCTGGTTCCATTTGTCTTTGCCACCAGGAGATTTGATGCCGCGCCTGGTAAGTTCCGCTGCAATAGAATGTGGTGTCATGCCTTCAAGGAACAGCCGGAAAATCAGTCTGACCGTTTCTGCCTCCTTGGGATTCACCACGATCTTGCCTGTTTCTTTATCCTTATCCAATCCCAGGAAACGACTGTAGGCAAAGCTGACCTTGCCGTCAGCCATACGCTTGCGCTGTCCCCAAGTGACATTCTCTGAAATGGAACGGCTCTCTTCCTGGGCAAGGCTCGACATGATGGTGATGAGCAGTTCGCCCTTAGAGTCCAAAGTCCATATATTTTCTTTCTCAAAATAGATCTCAATGCCCTCGTCCTTCAGCTTGCGCACCGTAGTCAGGCTGTCCACTGTGTTTCGTGCGAATCTGCTGACGCTCTTGGTGATGATAAGGTCTATCTTCCCTGCAAGGGCATCAGCGATCATGGTTTTAAAGCCCTCACGCTTTTTGGTGTTCGTTGCGGAGATGCCTTCGTCCGTGTATATTCCGGCAAACTCCCAATCGTCACGCCCTTTGATGTAATTGGTGTAGTAATCGACCTGTGCAGCGTAGCTTGTTGCCTGGTCTTCATGG
>CACZNZ010000604.1 GCA_902782625.1 uncultured Lachnospiraceae bacterium
ATCTTCTCGGAAGAAGGCGTGAGATGGAAGAAGCGAAGGCAGGTTATGAAGAACTTCGTGCACAGTGGAAAGAGAAGAAAGCTGAGGCAGACGAATGCAAAACGCTTTCACAGGAACTGTCCGAAAAGATCAACAACCTCCAAAGTGACCTGGAACAGGACAGACTGGCTTATCAGGAGATGGAATTAAAGCTCGGTTCCGTCAAAACACAGATCCGGGAACTGGAACAGTCCCGTACATCCCTTGCAAAAGAACACAGGATCCTCCAGGATCAGATTGCAGAGATTGAAAGGCAAAAGGAAGATCTGGCTGAAGAAGAAGCTGATCACCTTCGCCTTCATGAACAGAGAAACGAAAACATCGACGAAGTACGCCAGGCACTCGAAAAGATCAATGAACTCCTTGCTGATCTTGAGAACGAAAGACAGCGCATGACCATCGAATACAACAAAGTCAACCAGGAGATCCATTATCTTGAAAATGATATCGAAAGACTTCAACATGAAAAAGAAGAGGCTGCCGAGTCTGTCAAAGGCAACGAAGCCTTCGAGAAAAATCTTTCCGAGAAAAATGCCTCCCTCCGCCGTGAAATGGAAGAAGTCTCCGGGAATCTTAAGACATTGTCTGAAAAGCTTACGGATAATACTGAAAAGATGGAGACCTTCAAAGCATCGCGCAACGAGATCAACACCAACCAGAATAAGGTGTTCCACGATCTGGATTCCGAGAATGAACGTCTCCTTCTTCTGGAAAAAGAAAACACAAGACTTCAGGCAAGAATCGAAAAAGCAGAAAATGAGCTCCATACCAAAACAGAGTATATGTGGGAAAACTATGAACTGACCTATCATCATATCCTTGAGATGCATCCGGAGGAGCTTACCGAAAAAATGCTTCCTGCCAAACGAAAAGAGAAAAAAGCAGTCACCAAAATGATCCGGGACCTTGGTCCTGTCAATGTGAATGCGATAGAAGAATACAAAGAGGTAGGAGAGAGATACTCTTTTCTCAAACAGCAGCATGAAGATATCCTCCATGCAGAAGAACAGCTGGTTGACATGATTGAGGAGTTAAACCGCAATATGAGACAGCGTTTCCGTGAGCAATTTGCCGTGATCCGCGATATGTTTACCAAAGTATTTCAGGATCTGTTTGAAGGAGGGACTGCTTCGCTGGAACTGATGAACGATGAAGATATCCTCGAAAGCGGTATCCGCATCATCGCTCAGCCTCCAGGAAAGAAACTGCAGAATATTCTGCTGTTATCCGGAGGAGAAAGAGCTTTGACGGCCATTGCTCTGCTGTTTGCGATCCAGAAGCTTAAACCATCGCCGTTCTGTCTGCTCGATGAGATCGAAGCCGCCCTTGATGATTCCAACATCATCCGTTTTTCCAGATATCTGAAGCGGCTTGCGAACGAGACGCAGTTTATCGTCATTACACACAGAAGAGGGACTATGGATGCTGCGGAAGCCCTCTACGGAATCACCATGCAGGAAAAAGGAGTATCAACACTGATCTCGGTGGATCTGATTGATTCCGCCATTCAGTAGTCTGTATAAGAGAAAGGAATAGTACATGGAAGAGAAAAAAGGCTTTTTCAGTCGGCTTGTCAGTGGACTGACAAAAACCAGAAAAAGTATCGCCAATGGTCTGGATTCGATCTTTCACGGTTTTTCCAGGATCGATGATGACTTCTATGAGGAACTGGAAGAGACACTCATCATGGCGGATCTCGGAGTAGATACCACCATGGAGATAATCGAGAATCTTCAGGAGAAGGTGGAGGAACAGCATCTCAAAGATCCTGTGGAGTGCCGTGATCTTCTGATTGAGATCATCAAGGAACAGATGAAGGTATGTGAGGAAGACTATACCTTTGAAGATCAGAAAAGCGTTGTGCTTGTCATCGGTGTCAATGGTGTCGGCAAAACGACCACGATCGGAAAACTTGCCGCACAACTAAAAAACCGGGGCAAAAAAGTTATGGTCGCAGCAGCAGATACTTTCCGTGCCGCAGCGATCGAACAACTCACCGAATGGGCAAACCGGGCCGGCGTCGACCTGATTGCCCAACAGGAGGGCTCGGATCCGGCGGCGGTCATCTTCGATGCCTGCCAGGCCGCAAAATCCAGAAATACGGATGTGCTGATCTGTGATACTGCAGGCCGTCTTCATAACAAAAAGAATCTGATGAATGAGCTCGCAAAGATACGCAGGGTAATCGAGAGAGAATATCCGGAAGCATTTCTGGAGACACTGATCGTCCTTGACGGCACAACAGGACAAAATGCTCTGGTACAGGCCAAGCAGTTCAAGGAAGTATCGGAAATCTCCGGTATTGTTCTTACCAAGCTTGACGGTACCGCCAAAGGCGGCATCGCTATCGCCATTCAGTCTGAACTTGGCATACCTGTCAAATATATCGGAATCGGAGAGCAGATTGACGATCTGCAGAAATTTGATCCTGACTCCTTTGTCACTGCCTTGTTTGAAAGGGAAGAAGACGAAGAGCAGGACAAAGAAGAAGGCGATAAGGAAGAATGCAC
>CACZNZ010000605.1 GCA_902782625.1 uncultured Lachnospiraceae bacterium
GATCACCCTTTTTGACAAGAGGCTTGCAAGGTGCGCCGATGTTCTGCGACATCGAGATCTTTACAACATCCGGGACGGGCATTACCTCTGTCGCACATCCGGCCGTATTCTTGTAGTGGCCAACATGTACGCTATTCAAATGCTTAGCACCAAACATTGATGTTCCCCCTTTTCTGGTTATTAATGTAGTTACACTCACTTCTTTGCTATTATAAGGCGTAAAAACTTTAAATTGTATAATAATTAGTTCTATTTACACTTCTTTTGTGTTCCAATTCACGAACAATTTATTGCATTTTGCATTAACCGTCTGCAAAACAAGCTTTCCTGGCCGGTAGACTGGCGTTTTTTTCACGAATCATAACCGTACATCTGATCAAGAAACAGAAATCTTCCGTTGATCCAGCGTCTGATCGCAGAATAGGTGTCGTTCTTATCCACGGCGTACCACTTGCGTGAATTTCTCTCGAAAGCTCCGCTTTTTTCAAGATAATTCCTCTCCTCTTCGAAAAGAGAATTTATGTATTCCGGGCTTATGCCGTCATTTCTCCATTTTTTCCATTTAGCAGCTGTTTCTTCTCGGAGTCCGTCTATGATGGTCGAAAGTCTTACATAACCGTAATCCCTGTCATAACGGATTTTGTATGCGTCCGTAGAATCTGCAAGAAATACTGTGTTGAGTTGATCCGGATTCCATTTGAACTGATCACCAAACGTATAGTTAAGATCCCATATTGTTTCATTGAGGGTATAGCCCCCTCTTCCGTCATTATATGCAGCAATGAATACATTTTTCCAAGTGTTGTCCCCTGCCCTGGTCATCTCACAGAACAGTTCATGTACAATAAAATTGTCCATATTAAGGGTGATACTGGCTTTATTCATTTCTGACATATCCCCGGTCTCGAACACCATATCCTGATAGAACTGAAAAGGATCATAAATACATTCGCTTCTCGGTCCTTTAGGGTATTTCAATTCAAGATAGCTGGAACCGTTCCTGTTCAAGATTTCTTCCTTTCCGTTATAATCAGAGAGTCTCCCAGGAAAATCAATCTCTTCATACCAAGTGTCCACTTTATACAGAAAATCTCCCGGTTTCATTCCCATGAGCTTTTTGTCTACCGGATACATTAGTCCATAGATGCCCAAATATTCGCTATTGAGAATCAATTCACAGTATTCAATCTGTGATGATGCAACAGGATTTTCTTCCATATAATTGACCCGTTTCCAAAGATCATAACATATCTTTTCTCTCGCGAGGCTTCTATCCGTATACATGGAATTCAGAATCCAATCGTCGTCTTTTCGAAGGCCGAGGAAACTCTTTTTAACGGACTCGGAACCAGTCTCCTTCAATTCCACGCGATAACTTTTCTTGTCAAACAGAATTGATGTTGATCCCCTTATATGAAATGAACAGGATGATTTCTGATATTCCTTTCTGTATGGATCGAACACACTGATCTTTCCTGTATATTCCTCGCCAAGATTTACTTTACCTTCCCTATTGTACATACAAACTACCGGAAGACCGGTAAATACAAGATCACATTCCATGTAGTCCTTGTCAGATACAAGTGCTGTTTTAAAGGTTATGTTCTCTTCTATGCACTGTTTTTTCCCGTTGCTGTTGCCATTCATGATGTAAATCCGCTTATAAGGAGCTTTACAGGAAAATGAACCGGTCCATATATCGATCTCACTATCCTGTGGAATAAAAACAGTATTTTCCAACTCATCATAGGGAACTGTCATTTCCTCAAATGTCAATACTGAAGAATCAAACTCCAACTGTTTCTTTCCGGAGATCACGTCAGTATATTGTTTTTCATCCACAAAGCATGATTCAACAGCCTTTTTTTCTTGAAAAAAAGCCTCAACAGCCCCTCCTTGTCGGAAGGGGTCTGTCAAGGCACCCGACGCAGCGGCAAACGCCGCTGCGCATAATAGTACGATCATGAATACTAACGCTAGTTCGTCTTTTTTCATCTTTTTAATAATACACTGTACCAAGCAGTTCCGCGCCGCTGTCAGCGATCAGTCCAATCTCATTGCGTATACCGTTATAAGATGACCGTCCCACTTCTTCGACGATGACCACACCCTTCATTTCTCTGAGTTTTCTGTAAGACTCAGCGTCTTTTACGATGTTTGGAAGACTTACAAAACTCAGTCCGCCTTTAGTCTTGGCAGTCTGCTTATTAAGCTTCGCAGCAAGATCATTAAGTTTCTTTGCTGATAACGTACCAGCGATACCAATCTCTTTGTCAGCCATTGAGGCTGTGCAGCTCTCAAGCCGCGCGAGCATGTAGTCCAGATCGGCTTCGCTTTCAGTATTTCCATCAGAAAAATCCGCCAATGTTCTCAATCCAAACTCCCCGTCGATCTCATCGCTCGAAAGGACGGCACCTCTGTACAGCACAAGACAGATCAGAGCGATAGCCATCAGGCATGCACCTCCAACAAATCCCACAATGCCGAGTTTGATTCCATTCTTCAACATGTATTTTGGGGAATACTGAGGGACAGAAGCAGGTTTAACAAGCTGTGACAACTGACTTTGCGCAGTACGAAGTGATGTCTGCATTCTGGTAAGTGAATCGGTACTGGCCTCCTGCAGGGTCTTGATATTGGGTTCCACAACTGTTTGCGTGCCAAGGCCATATACTTCAATATCAAAATCTCCAAAGTTGGAGAATACTTCTTTTCTGCCTATTACAGTTTCAAGAAGATCATCTCTGATTGCTTCTGCTTGTGCTTCATTCTCGCCTCGCACTACGACAGTCATATTCCCGCCTTGCGCATATATTCTCAAATACAGAAGTTCATTGAGGTTAGCAGAATTCATATTCTGGTTTTTCGCCACAATCGTACTTGTATCCCCATAATATATCTCATCGTAAATTGAGTATAGCAAAGCGTAAATATTGTTATCTGTCATTGTAGTGTCACCTTTAGGCACTACTCTGACTTGAGCTGTTGCAATAGGACAATTAAAGGGATCGATCTGCATTGAAGGAGCTGATTGAATATACTCAAGCCGAGTACTAATGCCTGACTGGATTTCGGCAATAGACTTATTATAATCAGAAATATTGGTATTATACATATCCAGGTTGTTTTTATATGTATCGTAAGTCTTAATCATCTCATCCTTTTTGGAATGGATCGACATGATCTTGTACATGCCAAAGAATATGCTCAGGATCACTCCTGCAAGAAGGATCAGCTTCCATTTTCTGCTTACGCATTGCAACAGTTTCTCAACGCTGACCTGTCTCGAAGTTCCCTCTTCTCTGAAATCATAATAATCTTTCTGTGTCAAAGCTTTTTCCTTTCTGCTTATAGCAAACCTGTTACACCGACTACAGAACCGTTAATCCGCGACCGGGATCAAAAGTGCGATCCCTTCCGTTTCTCTCTTGTGGTCTTTACTCATTTCTACGGTCGTCAGGTCAAAATATTGTCCGCTACTTATTCCTTCAGATACAGTATCCCAGGAGGGATCAGATTCGTGCCATTTTCCATCCCAGAATACCAGGTTCCATACATGAGGCATCCCATCACCCACACCGGGGATCAGAATACACCGGATCCCGCACCTGTCAAGTAAGTACTTGTAAGTCAGTGCGAATCCGTCACAGACGGCTTTTTTCTCACATACGGCTCCGTACGCTGTATGCTCATTTTGGAGAGTGCTGTCATACAGCGCCTCTTCCTCATATTTAGTTCCGTCAGTGAGACAGTTGTATAAGACCCGAGCCTTTTCCCTGTTTTCTTCCACGCCCGAAATACTGCTGAGGATCTCCCCGGAAGCAGTATCAAACTCACGCACCATTGCATCCAGTTCAGAAGCAGACTCCGGGATTGGTATCACGCTCACAGCATCAGCCGTTTCCTTCCCTCCGCTGCTGCCGCCTACCCTGTAATTATATGAGCTGCTGAGCCAGAATATTTCCGGGTGATCGTACAAAAATCCCTGATAGACCATGGACAAGTCTGAAACCGGTATTTCTGTCTCTTTTCCCGATTTGTCTTTTATAGGGACCGGTTTGCTGTCGAAAGGCTTTCCCGCGCTGATCCTGAATGCGTCATAGGCGGCCATCTCCGCCTCGTTAAATGATTTATAAAACCATTCGAAGCCTTCTTCCTGACTCATATTCGCTGCTTCTTTCGAACTCTCCGCTTCTGCAGAGGCAGTGCAGCCTGAAAGAATGCTCGTTGCGATAAAAGTTGCGAATAGAATGGCGGCAGTCTTTCGCAGCCTCAGCTGCTTCATGTAATCTTCCTCTTTCTCTTCAGGATCTTTCCCATCAGGAGATCTGTCACGAAGCTGTCACGCAGAAGCGTGATCGCCGCGCAGTATACGCTAAAACCGACTACAATCTCCGCAAGTAGTGCAATTATATCAGATGAGACAGCGCCGTCAAGTGCCTTGATCACGATCAGCATGATCACGCCAGCAATCAGCTTCTTCCAGCTGTATTTTACGATCGTATCCACCATGAGATAACCGTTGCAGTGTCTAAGGTAAAGAACCGTAATGACAGTCTCAGCGATAAGCGATGCCACAATTGCGCCGTATCCCCAATATCTGGGGATCAGGACAAGGTTCAGCAGCAGGTTTACAACCGCTCCGATAATGATATACCCGGCACTGAGTTTCCTGTATCCGGCAGGCGTATAGTACTGTGAGCCCAAACAGTTACTAATACCAATAATGATAACGATCGGGCTCATCAGGACGAGCATGGTCACTACTCTCTCATAACCCGGTCCTAAGAACACAGGAACGAATCTCTTTGCAACGCCGATCATCCCAAAGCAGATTCCGATTCCCATAAAAAGGATATAATTGGTGGAATCGGCGATCCTCTCCTTGATCTCATCATATTTCTTCTCCGCGAAGAGGAATGACAGTCTCGATCCCAGAACCATGTTAAGGGATGAGAAGGTCAGCGCTTTCATCATATTAACGATCTGCATCGTGTAATGATAGCATCCGTTTTCTGCCTTATTCCTGGTGATCACGCCGATCAGAGTTCTGTCAAGAACTGTATAGACACTGGTCGCCACAGTAGGCACGAAATAGATCAGGGTCTCGTGAAAATGCTTGCGGAAGGTAAGCGTCCGGAAATCCACCTTTTCCACAAACCGGGGTATATATAGCCACATGGACAGATTCCCGATCATCATGGACGCTATAATAATGATGATATACAGTAAGAGGTCATCCTCTTTTTTGACAAAGAGGAACATGAGGACTACTCCGATCAGTTTGCAGGCTGCGTTCTTGGTAACAGTGTACTTAAACTGCTCCATTCCTGCAAAGAACCAGGAAATATCAAACATTGTGGAGAGAAGTCCCATTGTAAGTACAAGATAGATCACCTTGTACTGCGGAGTAAGCGCTATAAAAATGAACCAGACAGCTATGCAGACAGATGATGTCATGACTGTCATCAATTCAATCTCCCAGAACAGCTTGCTTCTCATCGCGGCGTCATCCCTGACTCTTGCGATCTCTCTGACACCGTAGGATGCTGTCCCGAGGGCTGCGAACATGGCAAAATATGTCATGATCGAATTCGTATAATCATATACACCGCTTTGGTCAGGTCCCAGCACTCTCGCTATATATGGTGCTGTGATGATAGGCAGAATGATCAGCAGCATCTGATAGAGCGTACTGATCGCAATATTCTTCTTTAAACTAGGCTGCGTGTTCAATCTTTTTCCTCTTATTGCCGGTACATTGCATTTGGCCCTTTTTCCTGTGCCACTTGAGGAGATCGAGAGCGTACCAGATCCCGAACATTGTGGCATTTTCCGCGGGCAGTAATAATAAGTTATTAAACATTGAGTACAGCGCGATACTGATCATCCAGATCGCGAGTGTCCTGTCGTTTTCCAATACGGACGCATAAAGAATGACTGTATAAAACAAAAGGATCATGATAAAAACGATCAGGCCGTAATAGATCATATCCTTTATGTATGCACTGTCAAGGTAGAAATATGCACCCTTCGTCGAATCGGTATTCTCTCTGATCTGAGTTCCAAACAGATGAACTCCGTAAGTATCGAGTCCCTGCTTGGAAAGAGCGACTCTTTTATGGGAGAAGGAGTTGAGTTTCGACATCCACTTGACGTTTGAATTGTAAATCTTCGAAACGTAATAGGTTATAAATGCCATCAAAGGGAAGAAAGTAGCTGCCAGGATCCTGCACAGGGCATTGTTTCTGATAAAAGGGATCCGGAACTTCACGATGATCACATATAACGCGATAAAAAGCATACAGATCGCGAATGGCAGGGAAGTATCCGTAACCATGTATAACCAGACCGTTACCGCCGACATCAGGATGATCAAAGGCCACGGGACAGTCTTTCTCTGTGCGACCCCTCCGTTCTTCCCGGCTCTGTCAGGCTCCGTAAAGACATAAAACGTGCAGAACAGAATGTTCATGAAATTAATAGCACCGAATGTGACAAACACAAAATTAAGGTATTCTCTCACGCGGCCATTGATCTCACTTCGTTCCAGTTCATTATATCCGACTGAATAAGTCAGTACCGGGATGAGCCACAGCACCAGACATGTGACAAGAGTCACCTTGCAGATCCGCCGGAACGAGATATTTCTGGCTCCATAAACCAAAAGCAGCACCTGGATCAGAGGCATTCCGGTATTGATGTTCTGCTGAACCACTATAAAAACAGCTGCAGCTGTAATAAATACCGCGGCAGCTCTTTTGTGCAGAGTTGTTTCTGTGAGAACAATCTTGACGAAAAAGATCAGCATACAGAAGTAGCGCGTAACTGTCAGTATTTTGTCGCCGAAAAGCTCTAGGAAGATCGTTCTGCTTATATAAAACTGAATCAGCCAAAGAACGAGCCCGGTAAAGAAAAGGATCTCGCCAAAACTGACGCGGATC
>CACZNZ010000606.1 GCA_902782625.1 uncultured Lachnospiraceae bacterium
CTGTTCTTGGTGAACTTGCTGTTCGTCGCAAGCTGGATCTGGTAGCCGGTGATGCGGGATGTTGCCATCTTCGCAGCCTGCTTCTCCCACTTGACCACAGCCGCCTTCTTCGCCTTCGTCACCTTGGAAAGAGTCGCGCCTTTCGGATTGATCTTGAAGGATACGGCTTTGCTGCCGCTGTAGTTGCCTTTCATCTTGACGGCCACTTTATAAGTGCCGACATTCTTGCGTCCGGAAGCGTAAGTGACATCATACTGTGAAGCGTCTAATCTGGTGCTGCCGTCTTTCACCGTGACGGTCGGCTTCCGGACTTTACCATTGTAGGTAAATGCCGCAGCAGACAATGTCACTGCCGGGGTGATAGCCTTCTTGTTTATCTTCCAGCTGATCGTTTTAGGATCGCTCGAGCCATCGTTCCATGCATACCCTTCTTTCAATGTGGCTGTGGCCTTGTAGGTTCCTGCATTGGCAGCAGATGTCGTACCGGACAGAGCGTAGCCTGTGTCTGCAGCAACCCCCGTCTGAGATTTGCCGTTATAAGTCAGTTCCTTACCTGTTGGTACGGCAATCTTTTTAGTAATCACCACCTCTGTCAGTGCGCTGGCATAGTCCGTCTCTTTATCACCATTGTACTGCTCGTTGAAAACATAGAGATGATCGTTTTCTCTGAATTTGCCAGCCATTTTGATTAGGACTGATGCATCATCTTCTGAGGATGCATTCTCGATCCTGCCGTAGTAAGTGATTTTTGCACCTGCTTCTGTGATTGGCTTGTCGGTAATGATGGCAGAAATATATTCTTTTGTTCCGTTCTTCGCGCCCGTATACTTAACAGACACGTCATCTCCCAGCGGAGAACTGTCTGTGACCCGGAAATCTTCATGTCCGGATTGCAGCGTCACTTTCCACTCACTGGTCCGATTGGTTCTGACCTCCTGTAGTGCGTCGGCTCCTACGTCGCCGGAGGATTTGCCGCGTTCAGCGGCAGATGTAAAGAGAACAGATTCAAGATTCAAATTGAAAGCAGGACGTACGCCGTGAACATCGTTTACCAGGGAGCCTCGGTTATAGACAACGCCATCGCCAGAAACAATCGCCGCAAAGGTAGAGCCTTCACCGGGCGAGCGCAGCCACCAATGATCAGTCGCGCTCCTAAAATCATTGGAGGGCAGTGCAAGTGCTTCCGCCGTTGACAGCGCCCAGAGATCTCCGGAGGTTTCCGGTCCAGATACGCCTGTGCTGTACGGTTCCTGGTTAACATAATCATTCACACCAAGCGCGCGCTTTTCGACTGCACTTAGCTCCTGCTTGCTGAATAGATCATAATATAGCCTGCCCAAAGTGTATTACAGATCAGAAACAGCGTAATAATTTGCTACGTATGTTGTCTGATAATCTGATTTGAATTGTTTGTCTGTTGCTAAAAGATTCGCTGCAAACAGGGTCATCGTATTATTTTGCCCTTCTGGATAAATTATATATTTATTCCCTATATCCTTGTATTTGATTACACGCCATGCATTCCCCGCATACCAGACGGTCTGTGCATTGTGTTCGTTGGCAGCCTGCTTCAGCACACTTTCTGTTCCCGCAACCATGGCAGGATCCCCATTTACTGCATAAACCGCCCCCGCACTCATCGGCATCATGGCAAATACCATCAGAATGGCCACAAGTATCAGTAACAATCTTTTCTTCGCTGTCATCTCATAACCTCCCTTCAGAAGTTGCTTTATTCATCCTTCTACATCCCTTCAGAAGCTGCTTTATTCATCCTTCTACATATATAGATACATACGATACGGAAATACCCACTTAAACAGAAAAAAAACTGGAATTGCGCCAGTATATATGCAATCGACCGCCCGTCACGCTTTCGACAGAAGGCACACGCACTTGACGGTCACCTTTCCAGTCGACTTGTTGATCTTGAAGTACTTCTTGAAAGACTTGCTGCCTTTCTTCGCAGAAATGAACGTATAGGTCTTCTTGTCATTCAGCTTCTTCTTGAACTTGATGACCTTGGTGACCGCCAGCGTCTGTGCCTTTTTCCTCAGCTTGCTGTATTTGACGGTGGCAGTCTTCGGACTGATCTTCAGCGGGTTTGCGGCTTTGTTGATCGTCCATTTGACCTTTTTATCTGCAGTAGTGCCGTCAGACCAGGTATAGTTTATTTTATCTTTCAGCGAAAGAGTTGCTTCATAAGTCCCTGCTTTTGTTGCGGTATTGCCTGTCACCGTGTATCTTTTGCCTGCTGCGACACCGGTCTGTGCTTTGCCATTGTATGTAAATGTTTTACCACTTGGGACTGCCACTTTCGCTATGCCCATCTTGATGGTAAAGATGCTGTAATATCTGTTAGCCAGTACCTCCCCTTCATGGATAGCAGCTTCGGAAAGTTTGAATGTAAATGTCCCGCCAAGATTTGATCCGACGATTTTCTTCACTGAAAAAATATCATGCTTATAATCATTTTCAACGAGAATATCATATTCTCCGTCTTTATTAAGATCGATATATCGCCGTGCTCCGTCATCCTCTGATTCTATGTTGCCAAATGAGTTATACCAAGACTGTTCCAGGGATCATCTTTGTATAGTGGAAAACGCAAAGGCATATCATCCAGTTTACGAATAGAATTAATGATTCTTCTATATTGTGCAGCAGCAATATCAGGCGCGAGAAGTTCGAAAGCAATATATTCATAGATACTACGAATATCCTGTCTTGCCTCCTCTGAGTATCTGATACTCCATTTCATATTCCGAACTCCTTATTCAATTCCTCCTCAACTTCATCCGCAGTATATGTTCTTCCGCTTTTGATAGAGTCATATCCCTTCTGGATTTCCAAATCAAACTGTTCTTTTGTCAATGCACCATATGAAACCGGTA
>CACZNZ010000607.1 GCA_902782625.1 uncultured Lachnospiraceae bacterium
CAGACCAGGTCAAGAATCTCCATCGGAGAATCGACCAGGATCTGAGCACCCTGTTCCTTCAAATAGTCCCTGTCCCTGAATCCCCAGGTACAGATGATCACATCCATACCGGCTGCAGCGGCGGTAGCCATATCCACTTCGGAATCGCCTACGTAAACAGCCTCTTCAACAGTACTTCCCAGCTCGCTTAGAGCTGTGAATACAGTATCCGGTGCCGGTTTTCTGCGTATGCCGGCAGCTTCGTTTTCTCCGATAGCCACTTCAATAAGACCCTGAAAATAGATTCGACATAATTCTTTTACCGCAGCATCAGATTTGTTGGATACGATGGCAAGCTTATATTCTTTTTCTTGTAATGCAGCCAAAAGTTCCATGATGCCCGGGTACGGACGGGTCATGTCATTACAATGGACGAGATAGTGTTCCTTAAACAATGCAAGGGCTTTCTCAAATTTGGGACTGTCCTGTTTTCCCGGTACACATTTTTCCAGAAGTCTCGTCACGCCGTTTCCGACAAAGGAGCGGACCTCTTCAAGAGAACGTGTGGGCAGATTAACGATTTCCATGGAATGATTGACACTGTTTTTCAGATCTTCCAGAGTATCCAGGAGTGTACCGTCCAGGTCAAAGATCAAAGTGGTTTTTTTGTTCATGGGAATCTCCTTTCAGTTCAGCGTGGCTGTATAAATTCTATCATTCTGCTTCCATTATATAAGAAAGAAATACAATGTGCAACAAGGGGCTTGCAACAGTGAAAATGAGATAAAGATTAAGTAATTCGTTATAGACAGTCACATTTTCTCATGCTATAATATCTAAATGTGTTTTCATGTCTGTCAGCATGTACGATGATGGAATATGCGAAATATAAAATAGATAAAGATCTTTTAAGGAGGATAACACAATGAGTGTACAGGTTGAAAAGTTAGAACATAATACGGCGAAACTTACCATCGAGGTTCCGGCTAAGGAGTTTAAAGAGGCAATCAGAAAAGTATATCTGAAGAAAAGAGGCTCCTTCAACATCCCTGGTTTCCGTAAAGGGAAAGCACCTCTTCCTATGATAGAGAAAATGTATGGCGAAGGTATCTTTTATGAGGATGCAGCTAATGAAATTATGCCGGATGCTTATGAGGCAGCAGTGGAAGAAAGCGGCCTTGATGTGGTTTCCAGCCCTGAAATCGATGTGACACAGATTGGCAAGGGCGAGGACTTTATTTTTACAGCTACCGTAGCAACAAAACCGGAAGTAGTTCTTGGAGAATACAAAGGACTTGATGTACAGAAAGATCCGGTTGAAGTTACAGACGAAGAGATCGAGGCAGAACTCAAGAAAGCACAGGAGCAGAACTCCCGTGAAGTGGAAGTTACGGACCGTCCGGTGCAGGATGGAGATATCATCACACTCAATTATGCCGGTACGGTTGACGGGGTTCCGTTTGACGGAGGTACCGCAGAGAGCCAGAAACTCGAGATCGGATCTCATTCTTTTATCGATACCTTTGAAGATCAGCTTGTAGGCCTCAATATCGGCGACGAGAAAGATGTAGAGGTGACATTCCCTGAGGAATATCATTCTCCTGAGGTTGCAGGAAAACCAGCAGTATTCCATGTAAAGATACTTGGTATCAGACAGAGAGAACTTCCGGAGATTGATGATGATTTCGCTATGGATACCACAGAATTTGATTCCCTTGAAGAATACAAAGAAGATATCCGCGCAAAACTGACAGCAGGAAAAGAAGAAAATGCAAAGGCAGCTATGGAGAACGCACTGATCGAACAGGTCGTGGAGAATACACAGATGGATATCCCGGATGCTATGATTGAGACACAGATCGATCAGCAGGTTCAGGAATTCCAGCAGAGAATTACTTATCAGGGTCTGACATTTGAACAGTATCTGCAATTCTCCGGACAGTCTATGGACGGTCTGCGTGAGCAGATGAGACCGGATGCTGTCAAGAGAATTCAGGGAAGTCTTGTATTAGAAGCTATTGCTGATGCAGAGGGCATCGAAGCTACAGAAGAAGATCTGCAGAAAGAATTCGCAAGAATGGCAGAAATGTATCAGATGGAGCCGGAGCAGATTGCATCCATGCTTCCGGATAATGAGAAAGAAAACATGAAGAAGAACTTGGCTGTTCAGAAAGCTGTCGATCTGGTTCGAGAGAACGCGAATATCACAGAAGCTTCTGAAGAGCTGGATTTTAAGGCAGAATAATCCCGTTAAAAAACCGGGATCGGAACGGACTGCCGGTCAGGAGGTTATATGAGTTTAGTACCTATGGTCATTGAGCAGACAAGTAATGGCGAAAGAAGTTTTGACATCTATTCCAGACTTCTCAAAGAAAGAATCATTTTTCTTGGAGAAGAGGTGAATGAAGTCACTGCCAGTCTTGTTGTATCACAGCTACTTTTCCTGGAATCAGAAGATCCGGAGAAAGATATCAGTCTTTACATCATGAGCCCGGGTGGTTCTGTGAGTGCGGGAATGGCTATTTATGATACGATGCAGTTTGTGAAATGTGATGTATCTACAATCTGTATGGGTATGGCAGCCAGCATGGGGGCTTTCCTTCTTGCAGGCGGAGCCAAAGGAAAGCGTCTTGCACTTCCAAATGCGGAGATTATGATCCATCAGCCTCTTGGAGGGGCCCAGGGACAGGCAACAGAGATTCAGATTGCCGCGGAACATATTCTGAAGACGAAAGAGAAACTGAACCGGATTCTTGCACAGAATACAGGTCAGTCCTATGAGCAGATCTGTCTGGATACAGAGAGAGACAATTACATGACCGCCGAGCAGGCCAAAGAGTATGGTCTTATCGATATGGTTGTCGATAAACGCATGTAGTCTGATCAGGAGGTAAGATATGGCTGGAAGATCTGATAACAACAAACAATACAGATGTTCTTTCTGCAATAAAACCCAGGATCAGGTCAGAAAACTGGTAGCTGGACCGAAGGGTGTTTTCATCTGTGACGAATGTATCGAGGTATGTTCTGAGATCATTGAAGATGAATTCGAAGAATTTGAGGTGGAATCTCAGGAGATCAACCTGATGAAGCCTAAAGAGATGAAAGCATTTCTCGATGATTATGTGATTGGTCAGGAGGCGGCAAAGAAAGTGCTTTCTGTTGCGGTATATAATCACTACAAGCGTATTCTTGCAGCAAAAGATAATGATATTGAGCTTCAAAAGAGTAATATCATCATGATCGGACCGACGGGTTCCGGTAAGACGCTGCTTGCCCAGACACTTGCCAGACTGTTAAATGTACCATTTGCCATTGCAGATGCTACGGCGCTGACCGAAGCCGGCTATGTCGGTGAAGATGTGGAGAATATTCTTCTCAAACTGATTCAGGCAGCAGATTATGATATAGATAGAGCACAGACCGGTATCATATATATCGATGAGATTGATAAGATTACAAGAAAATCGGAGAATACCTCTATTACCAGAGATGTCTCCGGAGAAGGCGTTCAGCAGGCGCTGCTGAAAATCCTGGAAGGAACAGTAGCTTCCGTGCCGCCCCAAGGTGGAAGGAAACATCCGCATCAGGAATTTCTTCAGATTGATACCACCAACATCCTTTTCATCTGCGGCGGAGCATTTGACGGTCTTGACCGTATTATCGAGAATCGGATCGGCAGGAAATCCATCGGATTTCAGGCAGATATCGTAGAGCAGAGGAAGAAGGATCTTGGCGCACTGTTTGCCGGAGTGTTGCCGGAAGATTTTATAAAATACGGACTGATTCCTGAGTTTATCGGACGTGTTCCGGTTAATGTGTCTCTGAATCCTCTTGATGAGGAAGCGCTGATCAGGATTCTTACCGAACCGAAGAGTGCACTTGTCAGACAGTATCAGAAACTGTTTGAGTTAGATGGTGTAGAGCTTATTTTCACGGATGATGCACTGGTTGCTATCGCCAGGAAGGCGATCAAGAGAAATACCGGTGCCAGAGGCCTTCGTTCCATCATGGAATCGGTTGTTCTTGAACAGATGTATCAGATTCCTTCGGATGAAATGATAGCCACATGTACGATTACCAAAGAGACAGTGGAAGAAAATAAGGCTCCGCTTTATACTTATCATGATGAGCCGGTAACCAAAAAACCGGTTTCCAGGAAACATAAACACAAAAGCACAGATGAGATTGCCTGAAAAGGCAAATAAATACAGGCAGGCTGACGCAGGAGAAAGATTATTCTCCGGTGTCGGCCTGTTATCACATAGATTATACGGAGGGAACTATGGAGACGGTAAAACTTCCTTTGCTTGCTTTAAGGCAGAAGATGATATATCCGGGGACTTCCACATTTATAGAAGTATCCAGAAAAAAGTCCATGAAAGCACTGGAGGAGGCCATCGCTTCTAATACAGACATCTTTATGGTAAGTCAGAGAGACCCGGCTTTGGAGAATCCCGACAGGGAAGATCTGTATACGGTTGGAACGATCGTCAAGCTTGTACAGATGGCAAAAGCAGGACAGAATGTTCTTCGGGTATTTGTAGAAGGAAAAGAAAGAGCCAGGATTCTGGATTTCGAAGAGGGGGATAACGGGGTAACTTATGCGACGCTTCTTCCCTTCCTCGCTGATCATTATCCGGAATCACCGGAGGAGAATACAGCGATTTTCCGACTGTTGGAGGATCATCTGGAGAGTTATTCCAGAAAAAATCCGGGCATATTTTCCGTGCAGATGCAAAAGGCGATCGATGAGAGAGAACTTTATCCGCTGATTAACAGTATTGCGAGCGAGCTCCCGTTTGAAATTGAGAAAAAACAACAGATTCTTGAAGAGTCTGATGTCAGAAAACAGGCCGAACTTTTGCTGATTGTTCTTCAGGATGAGAATATGGTTTCTGATATTCGAAATGAGATCGCAGCTAAAGTGAAAAAAGGACTGGATAAAAACCAGAGAGATTATGTATTAAGAGAGCAGCAAAGAGTTATCAGAGAAGAGCTTGGTGAAGAAGATATCCCTTCCGAAGCGGATGAATATGAAGAACAGGTACAGGCGCTCAAAGCAGATAAGGCAGTTAAGGAGAAAATCCTGAAGGAGATCAAACGCTTCCGTCAGGTGCCGCCGATGGCGGCAGAGAGTACGGTGATGAGAAGTTATATCGAAAAAATGCTTGAGATGCCCTGGAATAAGGCTTCCCGCGATAATAAGGATCTGAAGCATGCAATCAGAGTACTGGAAGAAGATCATTATGGATTGGAAAAGGTGAAAGAACGCATCATCGATTATCTGGCAGTACGTACACTTACCCGGAAAGCGGATACGCCGATCCTTTGTCTGGTGGGTCCTCCCGGAACCGGAAAAACATCGATTGCCAAATCGATTGCCAGAG
>CACZNZ010000608.1 GCA_902782625.1 uncultured Lachnospiraceae bacterium
AATTCTTGTCATGGCGCCGATCGCCATCGCTTCCATGATGGAACATATCGGCGATATCAGTGCGATCTCTGCCACGGTCGGAGAGAATTTTATCGAAGATCCCGGTCTTCACAGGACCTTGCTCGGTGACGGACTTGCCACTGCGCTGGCCGGCCTTGTGGGCGGACCTGCCAATACGACATACGGAGAAAACACCGGAGTTCTGGAGCTTTCCCATGTCTATGACCCACTGGTAGTCCGTATCGCTGCATGTTTTGCCGTTGTCTTAAGCTTTTTCCCGAAGGTGGCAGGCCTGATCGGATCAATGCCGGCAGCCATCGTCGGCGGAATCAGTTTTATCCTTTACGGAATGATCTCTGCGATCGGTGTAAGAAATGTGGTGGAGAACCAGGTTGATTTCACGAAATCCAGGAACCTGATTATTGCCGCAGTCATCCTGGTCTGCGGACTCGGATTTACGAACGGGCTTACCTTCCATATCGGCGGGACGGATATCACACTTACCAGTCTTGCCATCGCGGCGATTGCAGGCATCGTGTTAAATGCTGTACTGCCAGGCAATGATTATGAATTTGGAAAGAATCCGGTAGGAGATATCAGCAGAGGCGTGGGAATCAACCCACAGAATTCCGATTATTCCGATAAAAAGAAAAAGAAAGAAAATAACTAACATACACAAAGGAAAAGGAGGCTGTGTTATGGAAAAAATCGATAATGTATTTGAGATGGATCACCCGTTAATCCAGCATAAGATTTCAATCCTCAGAAATAAGATGACCGGAACCAATGAATTCCGTAAGATCGTGGAAGAGATTGCCATACTGATGGGATATGAGGCACTGCGTGATCTCCCTCTGCATGATGTAGAGATGGTGACACCGATTGAAAAATGCCGTACGCCGGTAATTGAAGGAAAAAAGATTGCCATCGTTCCGATCCTCAGAGCAGGACTTGGTATGGTCAGCGGCCTTCTTGCCCTTGTACCTGCAGCAAAAGTTGGGCACATCGGTCTGTACAGAGATGAGACGACACATGAACCCCACGAGTACTACTGCAAACTGCCGAGTCCGATCGATGAAAGACTGATCGTCGTTTTGGATCCGATGCTGGCTACCGGCGGTTCTGCTGTAGAGGCAGTGAATTTTATCAAACAGCGTGGCGGAAAAAATATTAAATTCATGGCAATCATTGCTGCACCGGAAGGAATCCGCAAACTTCATGAGGCTCATCCTGACGTAGCGCTCTATGTAGGACATGTAGACAGAGAACTGAATGAGGATGCCTATATCTGTCCGGGACTTGGAGATGCCGGCGACCGCATTTTCGGAACAAAATAAAAATTCTTATACAGAATAGCAGGCTTTATAAAGGATTCCCTTGATATTTTCAGGGAATCCTTTTATGATGTATGATAAAGAAAACTATATGGAGAGATAAGGGAGGAAATCAGATGCGATATGACTATCTCATCGTGGGAAGCGGACTGTTTGGTGCCGTGTTTGCCCATGAGATGACAAAGCAGGGAAAGAAGTGCCTGATTATCGATAAGAGATCCCATATCGGCGGCAATATTTACACAGAAGAAGTAGAAGGAATCCAGGTGCATTGTTATGGTGCACACATTTTCCACACTTCCAATAAAAAGATATGGGACTACGTATGTCGTTTTGCAGAGTTTAACAATTATATCAATTCTCCTGTGGCAGTCTATAAAGATGAACTATACAATCTGCCTTTCAATATGAACACCTTCAGTAAAATGTGGGGGATCCGCACACCGAAGGAAGCGAAGGAGATCATACAGAAACAGATTGAAAGTCTGGATATCGGTGAGCCGGCCAATCTCGAAGAGCAGGCATTAAAGCTTGTCGGACGGGATGTGTATGAAAAGCTGGTCAAGGGATATACGGAAAAACAGTGGGGAAGAGACTGTAAGGAACTTCCCGCATTTATCATCCGCCGACTGCCGCTGCGGTTCGTCTATGATAACAACTATTTTAATGACCGCTATCAGGGAATCCCGATCGGAGGATATACCAGACTGATCGGCGAACTCATCAAAGACTGTGATGTTCTTCTTGATACAGATTACTTCGAATTCCGTAAAGAGAATCCGGACATCGCCAAAAAGACAGTATATACAGGAATGCTTGACCGGTTTTATGACTATCGCCTTGGCGTGCTCGACTACCGTGCTGTTCGTTTTGAGACGGAAGTACTTGAGGAAGAGAACTATCAGGGCAACGCAGTCGTAAACTATACGGAGCGCGAAGTGCCTTATACAAGGATCATCGAGCATAAGCATTTTGAATTCGGCAAACAGTCAAAGACGGTAATATCCAGAGAATATCCGGTTGACTGGAAGAAAGGTGATGAGCCTTATTATCCGGTCAATAATGCACAGAATGAAGAATTGGCACAGCAGTACCGTGCGCTTGCAGCCAGAGAAGAAAATGTGATCTTTGGCGGACGGCTTGGTACTTATCACTATTATGATATGGACAAAGTGATCGAAACGGCACTGGAAGCTGCTGAGAAAGAAGGAAAATAATGGATAAAAAATATTTTTTCTTTGATATTGACGGAACACTGACAGACAGAGAGACGAATCTGATCGTCCCTTCCGCTCAGGAGGCGGTGAATAAGCTTAAGGAAGCAGGACATTTTGTAGCCATCGCCACAGGCAGAGCCTCTTACAAATGTATTCCGTTTGCAAGAGAGCATGGTTTTGTGAACATGGTCTGCAACGGTGGCCATGGTATTTATTTCCAGGAAGAAATGAGAGAAAACCGGCCGATCGACTATGAGAAATCACTGGCGATCTACCGTGAGGCGATCGGACTGGGTTACGGGGTGCTGGTGGCACTCGATGATTCTCCGAAAGTCTATGCGAAAGACTTTACATTTTATGAGCAGGTCGGGATCCGGCAGGAGCCGACGGTCTATATCATTGACGAGAATTTTGATCCGGCCGATTACGATAAGATCTACAAAATGTATGTCTCTGTTTCCAAAGAGGAAGAAGACCGCCTGACTTTAAAGGAGACGGTAGGGAATCTTCGGTTTGTGAAAGAATATCTGATGTTCCAGCCTGATGCCAAAAAAGACGGCATCATGCGTATGCTGGAATATGCCGGAGGAGATCCCGGTGATGTGGTGGTGTTTGGAGATGACACCAATGACCTGGTTATGTTCGACGATGCATTTTATAAGGTGGCAATGGGCAACGCCTGTGAGGAACTGAAAGAGAAGGCGGATTATGTTGCTGCGAAAAATGTGGATGACGGCATTATGAAAGCCTGTCTCGAACATGGATGGATCAAGGAGTAAGAAAGGGAATAATCATGAGTAAATACTATATTGGTTTTGATGCGGGAACACAGAGTGTCAAGGTTGCAGTTTATGATGAGGAGATGAACTGCCTGGCGCAGTCTTCAGCACCGACGACGCTGGAGTATCCGGAGCCGGATTGGGTAAGCATGGATGTGGACGAGTATCTCGCCTTAACCATCAAAGGAATGAAAGAATGTGTCGGTCAGATGAAGGAGAAAGGGCTTGATGTTAACAAGATCCGCTCCATCATGGGAGACGGAATCATCTGCGGCATCTGTGGCGTAGACGAGGATGGCAATGCGATTACGCCCTATGTAAACTATTTGGATTCCCGGACGAAAGACGATGCGGAAGCCATCAACAAAAAAGGACTTACCATCTGGGAAAAAGAGACAGGCAATGCCGAGGCGAACTGCATGTTCCCCGCGATGTTTGCAAGATGGTTTTTAAACAACATTGAAGGGTTTAAAGACAGGGGAGCCAAATTCATACACAATGCTCCTTATGTGCTTGCACATCTGGCAGGGCTTAAGGCAAAGGATATGTTTATTGACTGGGGAACCATGAGCGGATGGGGACTCGGATATAAAGTAGAAGAAAAATGCTGGTCACCGGAGCAGCTTGACATCCTGGGCATTCCGGAGAAAATGATGCCGAAGATCGTCAAACCGTGGGACATCGTCGGTCACCTGACTGAGGATATTGCCAGCAAGACAGGACTTCCTGCGGGAATCCCGATCTGCGGAGGGGCAGGCGATACCATGCAGTCCATGATCGGAAGCGGCAATATGGAAGCAGGTCAGGCAGTGGATGTGGCAGGAACCTGTTCTATGTTCTGCGTTTCTACAAAAGGAATCATTCCGGAGCTGTCCAAACCGGGTACCGGGCTGATCTTCAACAGTGGCTCTCTCCCGGACTCCTATTTTTACTGGGGATATATCCGGACAGGCGGTCTGGGACTCCGCTGGTATAAAGACAACGTCTGTCGAAAAGAAGAAGACGGTAATTATTATCGTCAGCTTGAAGAGGATGCAAAAGATGTTCCTCCGGGATCCAACGGCGTTCTCTTCCTTCCGTATCTGACAGGCGGGAACAATGATATCAAAGACGCTACGGGATGTTTCTTAAACATGACGCTTGATACAGACCAGGCAACCATGTGGCATGCAGTTCTTGAAGCGATAGGGTATGATTATATGGAGATCACGGATCTCTACCGAGAGGCCGGGATCGATCTTTCGAGGATTACCATCACAGAAGGCGGCAGCCGTGATGATATGTGGAATCAGATGAAAGCGGATATGCTCGCAAGCCGTACCGTCACACTGGAAAATGCTGCCGGTGCCGTCATGACCAACTGTGTCTTCGGCGCCTATGCAGTCGGCGATGTGACAGATGTCCGCAGTGCCCTTGACGGGAATCTTCACATTAAAAATGAATTTACGCCGGATGAAGAAAAGGGAGCTTACTACCGCGAGCAGTATCTTCTGAAAAACCGTCTCGTTAAAGATGAGATGCGTCAGGCGTTTGCCACATTAAAAGAGATGGCATCCAAATAATAAGGCAATAATGATTGCATGAATCAGGGCATGATGTTAAACTATCTGTATATAGAAAGGTGTAAATAACAGTCAGCAGACCATTAGGAGGTTACGTATGGTTACAAATGATGCAACCACATTGAAACTGAAACATGAAGTTTTATATCGTGTGGCAAAGTTGACATTTGAAAACAAGCTGGATCTGGAGAGAGATCAGATCGCCTATGAGATGATCCCCGGTCCGAAAGCACAGTATCGTTGCTGTATCTACAAAGAGCGAGAGGTTATCCGCCAGAGAGTAAACCTGGCAGAAGGAAGAACACCGATGGGTAAGATCCCGGACGATAAGGGCAAAAAGAAGATCGTCTATGTGATTCCTGCAGCCTGTGAAGAGTGTCCGATCTCCAGATATACCGTTACCAACAACTGTCAGAAATGTATGGGAAAAGCCTGCTACAATTCCTGTAAATTTGGTGCGATCACCATCGGAATGCATCAGGCTTACATCGATCCGGCCCTGTGCCGTGAGTGCGGCCAGTGCGCAAAGGCATGTCCTTACAATGCGATTGCGGATCTTCTGCGTCCGTGCAGAAAGAGCTGTCCTGTTGATGCGCTTATAGTAGATACGGAGACCGGTATCGCGACGATTGACGATGAGAAATGTATTTCCTGCGGCCACTGTGTACACAGCTGTCCGTTTGGTGCCATTGGTACGGTAACCAACATCGTGGAGGTTGCCAGTGCCATCCGTGATGGCAAGAAGGTCATTGCAATGCCTGCGCCGGCATTAGAAGGCCAGTTTGGAGAAAAGATCACGATGGCAAGCCTTCGCAAAGCGGCAAAAGATGTCGGGTTCTACGACATGGTTGAAGTCGGCCTCGGGGGAGACCTGACAGCGGCAGCAGAAGCGGAAGAATGGGCAGAAGCCTATAAAGAGGGCAAGAAGATGACTACATCCTGCTGCCCGGCATTTGTGAACATGATCGAGAAACATTTCCCGAAGGCAGTCGAGCATATTTCTACAACGGTATCACCGATGTGTGCGGTTTCCCGTATGCTCAAAGCCAAAGATCCTGAGACAGTAACCGTTTTTATCGGCCCGTGTATCGCAAAGAAGAGCGAAGCAGCGTCCGGCATTGAGGGTAATGCAGATTATGTACTGACAGTCGGTGAATTCCGTGCTCTGATGAAAGCAAAAGGAATTGAGAGTGTCGAGGTCGAAGAAGATTACCAGGAAGCTTCTGT
>CACZNZ010000609.1 GCA_902782625.1 uncultured Lachnospiraceae bacterium
AAAACGATACTGTGGGAATCATAAAAAAAGGTGAGATCGTTGCTATGATACGATCTCACCTTTTTTATTTATTATGTTTTGGTTTGCTTCTTTTGAGTGGTTCTCTCGTCGTAAGAAACTGTACAATAATACCCAGAACACAAAAGACTGCGGCCATGATAACCTTAGGCGGAAGATTGTCAAATACGCCGAAATGAAGATATCTGTCCAGAACGAGGATAATGCCTGCAGCAGATGATCCGCCGACAATGGAAGACATAAGAATAATCACCGGTCTGATAAATTTCAGTGCAAGGGATGCAACACCCAGGCTTAATAACGTATACAGGAAAAAGGCAAAATCTCCTGTAAACTGAAGCAGAGTCGATATCGCCATAAATGCAAGAAAGAAACACATGATGAAGATACCGGCCATATAGATCCAGAAAGAAAGGAGGGCCAGTAAGATACCTCCTGCCAATACACAGATCGGTACTACCGGGAAGGAGCCGTTTAATAATTGTGTTCCCACAAAATAACCAATCAGACATCCTGCCAGGAATCCGGTGATGGACATAAATGCTCTCGAGAATTTATAACCGAAGAAACAGCAGAGCAGAGAAAGTATCAGCGAAACAATAAGTCCGAATACTTTTGAGCCCGTATTAAGCTGTGTCATAAAGTTCATCAGCGGCTTTAAGGTATCTCCGAGAGAATCCGGAAGCATCTGCCCTTCTTCAAGAGCTCCCTGGGATATCATTTTCAGAAAAACTGTAATATCAGATAACATAAGTAACCTCACTTCTTGATTAGACTATAACTGATTATAAGAGTAACACAAGAAATCAGATTAATCAAATGGAAGTGAGAAGGGTAGTTTTATGGAGTTTTTCTATTGACATTGATGCATTGAAAATGGCACACTATAAGGTAGAAAATTATGTAATTATTACGGAAAAGAGAGGAACTGCAAAATGAAAAAAATCAGAACAAGGTTCGCACCAAGTCCAACGGGAAAAATGCATGTAGGCAATCTGAGAACAGCTTTATATACTTATCTGATTGCCAAGCATGGGGGCGGTGACTTTGTACTGCGGATAGAGGATACAGATCAGGAGAGATTCGTGGAAGAGGCGCTTGATATTATCTACCGCACCTTAGACGCGACAGGACTGATTCCTGATGAAGGACCGGATAAGGACGGAGGTTACGGCCCCTATGTCCAGAGTGAGAGGGTGAAATCCGGACTGTATAAAAAGTACGCAGAAGAGCTCATTGAAAAAGGAGAAGCGTACTACTGTTTCTGTGATGAAGAAAGACTTGCGAGCCTCCGTCAGGAAGTGGGTGGGAAGGAGATCAGTGTCTATGATAAACACTGTCTGCATCTGTCCAAAGAAGAAATCCAGGAGAAGTTTGATGCCAATCTCCCTTACGTGATCCGTATCAATATTCCTAACGAAGGTGAAACGACATTTCATGATGAAATCTACGGTGATATCTCACAGCCCAATGAAGAGCTTGACGATATGATTCTGATCAAATCCGACGGGTATCCGACCTATAACTTTGCCAATGTTATCGATGATCATCTTATGGGAATTACGCATGTTGTAAGAGGAAATGAATACCTTTCGTCGGCACCGAAATATACCAGATTATACAACGCCCTTGGCTGGGAAGAACCCAAATATATTCACTGTCCTCTGATCACGAACGAAGATCATCAGAAACTGTCAAAGAGATCAGGACACTCTTCTTATGAAGATCTGATCGAACAGGGATTTGTTCCGGAAGCAGTGGTGAACTTTGTCGCATTGCTCGGATGGAGTTCGCCGGATAATCAGGAGATATTCAGCCTGGAGCAGCTGGTAGAATCCTTTGACTATAAGCATATCAGCAAATCTCCCGCCGTCTTTGATATGGTCAAGCTTCGCTGGATGAACGGGGAATATCTAAAATCGATGGATTTCGATACATTTTATCAAAATGCAGAGCCTTATATTAAAAAGGTGATCAGTAAAGATCTTGATTTGAAAAAAATCGCAGCGCTGGTAAAGACAAGGATCGAGACCTATCCGGATCTTTGTGAGATGATTGATTTCTTTGAGGAGGTTCCGGAATATGAGATTGAGATGTATCAGAACAAGAGAAATAAATGTAATCCGGAGAAATCTCTTTCTATCTTAAAAGAGGTGCTCCCGCTTCTTGAGAAACAGGAGGATTACAGTAATGATGCACTGTTCTCCATGTTAAAACAGTATGGAGAAGAAAAGGGATATAAAATAGGTCTTGTGATGTGGCCGATCAGAACTGCCGTGTCCGGAAAGAGGATGACACCGGGTGGAGCCACAGAGATCATGGAGATCATTGGGAAAGAAGAATCATTGAAGAGGATTCAGAGTGGAATCGACAAACTTCAGTAATTGTGACGACAGGAGAAAAATAAATTGGATTACTATAAGAATGGTCACAGATTGATTCGCGTGGTTCTTACCGGAGGACCATGCAGCGGGAAGACAACAGCAATTCAGAGAATCCGAAAAGAACCCTGGGCAGATCATTATTATCTTCTGACAATGCCGGAAACAGCGACGGAACTGATCGGGTCGGGTATCACACCGTGGACCTGCAGGACGCCGGTAACTTATCAGAGACTGCAGATGATCATGCAGATGAAGAAAGAGCAGATCTATGCCCAGGCCGCCGAAGAGATCAGCGAGAAAGAAGATAAGGATATCATCATCTTTTATGACAGAGGAATGATGGACAACAAAGCTTATATTCCCTTAGAAGATTTTTACCGGATCCTTGACGAACTTGAGGTTACCGAGGAGGAATGCTTAAGCTGGTATGATGCAGTATTCCATCTGGAGACCGTGGCAAAGGGGAATGCCCAGTTCTATCAGAACGACAATAATGAATGCAGGATCGAGACGGTGGAAGAAGCTGTAGCAGTGGATAACTGCAGCCTTGCCGCATGGGAGGCTCATCCGAATCGCAGCATTATTGATAATTCGATGGATTTCGATGCGAAGATGGACCTGTT
>CACZNZ010000610.1 GCA_902782625.1 uncultured Lachnospiraceae bacterium
CCATCCTTCATCAATCGTCTCCTGTATGACTCTTAAATAGTCCGAAGAGTTGTTAATCCCATTACAAGCTTCAAACTCTTCTTTTGCGCTATACAAATACCCCTTCTTTGCATAACCAATCCCTTTTTCATAATGCGTTGCGTTTAAATCATCCTGAATCGCCTTTTGACATTCTTCTTTTCTTGATTCGGCATCTTTATAGAATTCTGATGAATTTGATACTCTTGTGAATTGTTCTACTGCTTTGCTGTATTCTCCTTTCTCTTGATTAATACACCCCGCATAATATGCGCTATCACGATAAACAAGATCTTTCTCAAATACCAATAGAGCTTCATCAGAGCTGACACCGCCCATCTTAGCTATCGCATCATCGTATTCATCTTCTTTTACAATCTCGTTGTATCTATTTAGGGAATCGGAATAGCTTCCGATTTCTTTGAATATTTCTTTTGCTTTATTGTGATCTCCTTCTTCATATAACGATGCCGCCAGATCATATTTATACTTTTTGATTTGATCGGGGGCATCTTTATAATCCCCAAGGCTTGTCATTTCAGTTATCGCACTCTCATAATCACCGTTTTCATAGTATTTTTCTGCCTTACTGTAAGTAAGTGCAGGGGCAATCGCCTTAACATAAGTAAAAGCAAGCACGGTAACAATCGCAATACCCCCACATACTACAGCTGCTTTTTTAATGAATGCGGCTTGCTTTTTTTTGTTTTCTTCATCCTTTCTTTCTTGCTGTTCTTTAAACTCCGTCAAATCAATTGCTAGTTTATTCTCATCAAGGCTGCAAAATATACTCTCCGAACTGCACCTACATGCCCCGCAGTTTTCATCATCAAGGATGTTTATTGCGCCACAGCTACATTTCCAAAAGTGTCCGAATTTTAATGGGGAGCAGATTGATTTTGGCGCTCCGCCTGAAGCCCCAACCGTTCTGACATATTGCTCTCTTAAGTTGCTGTCAAACGGAAACGGTTTTTCCGGAACCTCAATGCATTCTCCATCGTCGACAGTTTCCGCACTTCCATCGCTGAATATAATTCTACTGACACGAACATTAAACTTCCGTACGTTATTCATATCCATATAGATGGGTGTTCTATCCCCAAATTCTTCATATTTGCTGACATCAAAATCGATGTATCGGAACAGTTTTTCTTCTATTGTTTTCCCCTCCAAATCCATACCGGATATAATAACTTCCAAAGACGCTATCTTCTTTCTGTAAAGGGTTTTGAATTTTAATTGGACCAAAACCGCATCTTTTTCATTATCTTTCGTAATAGCTGATTTTGACAACAAAAGGGAAGTGCCTTTGATGTAATAACATGCACTATCCGTAAACAATACCTCATATCTGCCCATTATGCTTCCTCCTACATGTTGTAATTAGGCATAAACAATTATAACTCTATAACACCGAATCATGAACATTCAAAAAGAATACTTCGTCGGGCTGGACGCTTTTTTGACCACAGCACAAAAGGCAGATTTCTCGGCACAATGGCATTTTTATACAAGGCCATTGAACGTTAACTCCATCTGATTATCTCAAACATCTGCAACAGATAGTTGGCGATTCTGATCTTGTCTTTCTGTTCCCTCTTTGGGTCTCATACTCCTGCATCCATAAAAAATCACCTCCTACCGAGTAGCCTCGGCAGGAAGTGAAATCTGATGTTTTTCCAATCTGATTGATTTTAAAAACCTGGGCGCTCAAACCTTTTTTCATACATATAACTACCGACTAAAACTAAAGGCTTTTCTTTCATTCTTTCAACGAAGGAGGTAGTATATATGATTTATGAAGCAATTATGGTGATTAAGTATCTACGCACGTACGGGGTTCTCCCCCCGTACTACATCACAAAGTCTGTAGCCAGACAGAATGGGTGGCATGGTGGAAGCGTTGAAAGACTGCTTCCTCGTAGAGCCATAGGCGGTGACCTTTACTACAACAGGAATCATGCCTTGCCTTATGGCACTTACCGCGAATGCGATCTTGGTGATACAAGCCAAGATAGAGGAGCAAACAGATTAGTCTACTCCGACGATGGCAGATTTTATCTCACCGCTGACCACTATGAAAACTTCACAGAAATACTCTGAGTTTTAGTAGTTTTATATTGTGTAAGGTTGGAAATTTCGGAGCTTGAACAGCGCTTTGTTTCCGCTACCAGCGGCATGACCTTTCCGTTCAATACCGCATGTTTAGTTCCTTTGTCCATCCACGGGAGCTTTCAGACAAGTTCCCGATATGCTTTATAATCTCGTATTTTATGATATGTTACCTGACACCCTAAAGTGATAGTTAACATAATTTATCCTTTATTCATTGTGTCAGGTAACTCCACATAGAAGACCGCCAGGATGCAATATGTGCACCCGGCGGCCTTCTGCGTCTCATTATTAATCATTTAACTGCTCAAGCCCAGGTAAAAGGACTGCAGTTTTAATGCTGTGTTGGGCTTTCTGCATGTTACAATCATATTGAGACAGATACGGGCTATAATGAGAAACCGTTGACCCGTCGCAAACATGACCATACTCATTTACGGAAACAGACATGAGCAATTCAGACAATCCAATAAACGGCGCAATATTTCAAAAGCAGGTCCTTGAGTGGTTCCGGGGGCATTATAAGACTTCTTTTTCGCTTGAGAAAAAAATCCCCATCGGAAGCCCGCCTTAAGATCATAAATTCGACATCGTCGCTGATAATGATTTAGTCGCAATAGAATGTAAGCGGTACACCTGGACAGAGACTGGCAATGTACCAAGCGCAAAGATGGGGTTTACGAATGAAGCCGCTTTCTATCTTTCGTTTCTGCCGGACACATATAAGAAAATCATTGTCATGCTCAGTCCTATCATCCGAAGAGAAAAGAGAGCCTGGCTGAATATTATTACAGGACATACCGGCATCTCCTGGGAAGCATAATCGTGGCGGAGTTTGAACCAGACAGCAAGAATATGCGGTTTATCCATGAGTGTGTCACGGGGACGTATCAGCTGACACATTTTGTGTCAGCTGATACGTCCCCATGACACAACCCAATGGCACACCA
>CACZNZ010000611.1 GCA_902782625.1 uncultured Lachnospiraceae bacterium
ACATCGTCATTATCATCTGCTCCGTTCTCCGCGGCGGAACCACCTTCAGAATCATCGCCTCTCGTAGCACCCTTTAAAGCACGCGTTTTAAGAGAAGAATCAATCGGCGAGACAGTAGTCCCTTTGGGATCATACGTTTTCTCACCCACAAAGAAACCAGTGATCGAGAATCCTGGCTGCATGTATTCAAATTCTTTAATGCTGCCATTCTCATCTGTTACAGTATTCACTTTTTCGATATGCTGAACATCACCATTATCCTCAAAATGAACAACACCTGCAATGTTCTCTTTGGGATTATCTGACGACATGCCATCAGCATTTACATACTCAACTTTAACAGGAACCTTCGGTTCAACAACTTCTCCGTCTTTTTGGAGTGTGATGTCAAAGAAACGGATCTGTTCAATGTTAATGGGATTTATTTCCGGAACAGGGTCCATATAGTCATCCGGACGAAGAAGCTGTGGCATTACAGCTAAGTATTCTTTGTTTACTTCACTCCAGGCACGTCCCAATAGTTCCAGGAATTTCTTCGAATTATCTTCGATTTCATCCACAGTCATAATCGTGCCCGCAGGGATTTCCGCTTCTTTTGTATAAGACACGATAATCTCATATCCGTCTCCTTTAAAAGCAAAACGACCTTCTTCTGCCTGAGTCCTGACAACCCCATATATCGAAAAGCCATCCGTGTTAAAGGTGATATTATTCCCCTCCGCGTCCACATTTTTCATAATAGCGGGTTCTGTCTCATCGTCCGTAAAATGTACGACATGGACATCACCTGCATTTTTATTATCCTTGTCAAGTAATTCAATGTTTACTTCCACGGGTGATTGGATCTCAACCTTCTTCCCGTTTTCGTCAACAATTTTGATATCAAACAGACGAATATCCGAAGCAAAGCACTCTTGACTGCTTACTTCTTGTTTGTTTCCCTGGACTGCAGATTCTGTTGTTCCGATCTTCTTCAAAGATATACTGGAATAACTGTCGTATTCCTCATCCTTTGGAAGAATCTCGCGTACATCAAGTTCAGCCCCCTTCGGAATTCCGGCAGAGTTATCATAACTCACAGTGACCTTGTATGTCTTACCAGAAGTGCTGATGTATTCCTTCGTGATCTGAGCATCTGTCACAAGAATCCGGAAACTGTCACCTGTTGACATGGTGACAGTAAGGTATTCTTCTGAGCGGAAAGGCTTCATACCCATAATCACCCATTCATCTGCAGAATACTTTTTCTGCTGCATATCAGCGATCTGATCATCAGACAGTGATGCGCTGTACTCAATATCCAGTCCATTCTCAACGGCAATCTCCCCGGCAGTCATGCTTTTCTGAATTTTTCCAACCCAGACAAGCTTGGGATTGCTAAACTGAATATCTGCAACGTCATTAACAAAATCATCGAGTTGCTTTTTGTCGATATTTCCATCAGAAGATACATTTTCTTCTTCCATCTGAACATCTTCTGAAACAATATGTGTCTCTTCAACCAGCGTACGGAAGTCTATAGAATCCCCGCCGGCAATACTGAACTCATACTCTTTTCCGTCCACTTGCCAATGGAAGTCCACTGTATAGGTGGCCAGGGCATAGATCGAGAAAGAATCCGTGTCAAAACTTATTTCATCTTTCTCCAGATTCTTTCCTCCGGTCTGACCGGCCAGATTACAATCCAGCAGTTCTCCCTGTCCTTTATCCGGCAAGTGTACGGCTGTAACCTGAAGCTCTTCTTTGTCTGCAGCTTTCTTTATCAGGTCAGAAATCATAGTCACGTGAATCGGTACCTCAGGTTCGATCTCGTTTCCATCTGCACTGATAAATGTGATATCCACTGCCTGGATATCTTTCACTTTTGCTTTGCTGTCACCGTACTTTTTCTTATTGGCACTCTCCGGACTTTCTTTCTCCACAGTCTCCGCAACTGCATTTACCGTATCTTCATTCCTGAACGCCTTCACCTTCATGGTGGTTCCCGCCGGAAAAGCTCCTTTGGGAGCAGAAACATTGACATGGATCTTACCGGCCTTCCCCTCAAAGTCCTGGGCAGGTCTGATATCCTCCACTTCTATCGTTTCTTCCTGGTCTCCCAGGATCGTATTCTTATCTTCATCCTTGTCGGACAGGATTACTAAGCCCACCACCGGTTCCATGGCAATAAAATCATAATCGGAAATCAATACATTGGCCTGATTCCTGATCAGTTCCCAACTGTCATCATAGAAGAGGAGAGAATCGTCATCTTCCAGAGTTTTCTCAGAAACATGAGCCTTAAGGCTTCCATGTTTCTTCTGCCATGTCACACCACGGAGTTCTTTCAAGCCGCCCGACTGATTACTGCCTTTTGCCCGGATCAGCAGAGTCACCTTTCTCTTAGGAACGATTGTCTCGCCTTCATTCGTAAGACTTAATGCGAAAATAGGACCACGTCTAATCTTAGTATCTTCGTCCAGACTCTTTTTCAGGGCATCATAATAGTCGTGATATTCTCCGGAACCGGATCCCAATGACCTGGCACTAAGTCTGGTGCCTTCGGGGATACCTGCTTTCTCGTCAAATGCCACAAAAATCTCATAATTCTTCGTCTGAATAGACAGAGGACTCTTAGCAGAAACAAATGCTTCTTTTTCTTCATCCTGATCTTCAGAGAAGTCA
>CACZNZ010000612.1 GCA_902782625.1 uncultured Lachnospiraceae bacterium
AGCGGGATCTACAGGAGGTATTCCGGAGCAGCTTACAAAGTCTATGTCAACGGAAGAAGAGTAAACAATTTTACCCGTCCCGGCGTCATGGTCAATGACAATGTCATGATCCCTTACAAGAAGACTCTTATCGCAAGCAGAATTCTTGGTATGACATCTTCTTATTCCCAAAAATATAAGAGGGTGACACTCAATTACAAAGGAATTACCGCGAAGTTCTACGTTGGTAAGAAGTTCATGTATGTAAATGGGACAAAGAAAAAGATCAATACGGCGCCATTTTATGCGAAAGAATATGGAACGACACTCATCATGCTTCCGGCTAAAGCACTTGCAATTCATGCTTTTGGCCTGGATTATGAATATGACAGAGAGCACAAGGCAGTTTCTCTGACAGCTGACAAAGATGTGGATCCGAACAATAATACCTTGCCGATAAACGGAGACTCAAATCTTCAGGCATCTGCTTTTAAGACCATGACAACCACGCAGTTTATTAATGCGCTGGGCCCGATCGCCAGAGAAAACTACAGACAGACAGGAATCCTTGCTTCTGTCACTCTGGCACAGGCAATACTGGAGAGCGGATGGGGTAAGACAACGCTGGCGCAGAACGGGAATAATATCTTCGGTATGAAAATTTCTCTTTCCGGTAATTCATGGAAAGGCTCTACCTGGGACGGCAAAAGTTACTGCACGATCCGTACTGTAGAAGAGTACGGCGGAAGGAAAGTCACGATCACAGCGAAGTTTCGTAAATACAGTAATGTGGCACAGTCCATCGCTGATCATTCCGCATACCTGCTGAATGCGAAAAACGGATCATCCTATCGTTATGCAGGTATTGCAAATGCAACGACATATTCCAAACAGATCGACATCATCAGGGATGGCGGATATTGTACCTGGAGTTCTTATAAATCTCAGTTAGTAAGCATTATCAACCGATATAATCTTACCAAATATGATATTAAATAAACTCCATGACAGTTATACCAGAGGAATGATATGAATAAACATAATGAAAACAAAAGTGAACATGACTCAACGAAAGATTCATTGATTTCCATGGTAGGATCTCTGGCAATTGTGGGGCTGGTCATTGTATTTATGATATGTTTCAATAATTATTTGAAAAGTCATACCTACCACGGTCCGGGAGATCCCGGGAATGCTCTCGAGGAAGAAGGAGAGGAACTCCTTGATTATGAAAAGGATTTTAAATCAACTTATGTGGTGGTCAAGGATGTGCCAAAAGAGGGTTTTTATGCTAACGTCTATCCGGGGAAAAAAGATGATAATTCTGTAAAATTAAAAGACGGTCAGCTTCTGAAAGTGATGAGAAGGGGAACCAAAGATCATAAAATGTATTATGAACTCGAGGATGGGACATTTATTGATTCCAACGGGAAGAATGTGATTCTCCTCAAAAGCTATGAGCCAAGAACCGGCTATATAGCGATTACATTTATCAGCTCAGACGGAGTCCGACTGAGGAAATGGCCTGATTTTAAAGACAGTAATAATGTCGATAAATATGTCTTTGTAGGAGATAAAATAGATATAACCGGGAAAGTGGAAACAGTAAAAGGCGTTAATGCCTATGTCACCTCGGATGGTCTTTATATGACAACAGACACAGAGTATTTTAAAGATTTTACACACAGTCCGGATCAATTGGAAGAGAACACAACTGAATTGGAAAAGACAAATTGATTTGCCGCGATAACAGCCGCCGGGGATGAAAGGATTCATTCCCGGCGGCTGGATTTTTTTTAATATTTTTTATCTAAAGAAAAACCAGTGAGGCTAAAAAGCTCGAGAGGATCATAGCGGTAAGGGAAGAATGTCTTTTGTGACTCCTCATAATCATCAATTCCTTCTCCTGTCTGATGGAGGACCGTTTCTGTCCGGTTTTTTAGAGAAGGGAGAACACGGCCTTTCGATTTGCTTTTTAACCGGAAGAATCTGGCGATGCCTCGTGCATCTGCTTTGGCCAGAGTTCTGAGCTTTTCTTCACTGCTTAAAAACATTTCATAGTCATCAGGATTGTCCATAAAAGCATGCTCGATCAGAATGCTAGGCACCTTTTGCAAAATACCGTTTCGTACAATCGCATAATAATCC
>CACZNZ010000613.1 GCA_902782625.1 uncultured Lachnospiraceae bacterium
ACAGCGGATTATGCTGATCCATAAACTGGGACAACTGGGAACTTCCGAAGAATTCCTTCACAGCAGCTGTCACCGGCTTTACATTTGTCAGTGTCAGCGGGGAAAGCATCTCCGGATCCTGTGTATTCATTCTCTCCCGGACACTTCTTTCCAGTCTGGATAAACCGATCCGGTACTGGTTCTGAAGAAGTTCCCCGACAGCACGGATTCTTCTGTTGCCCAGATGATCGATATCATCTTCATTACCGATACCGTACTCGAGATGGATATTGTAGTTGATGGAAGCAATGATATCTTCTTTGGTGATATGCTTCGGAATCAGTTCTGCAATATTTTTGCGGATTGCCGCACAGATCTCATCAAAGTCATCATATTCTTCAAGGATCTGCTCAAGCACAGGATAGTAGACCAGTTCGGTAACGCCCAGTTCTCTGGGGTTTTCGATATCTACAAAATTCCTGATATCCACCATCATGCTCGAAAGGATCTTCACGTCTCTTTCTTCTGTCTCGATATATACATACGCTACTGCAGCATTCTGGATATCGTCCGCCAGTTCCTTACTCACTTTCGTTCCTGCCTCGGCAAGAATCTCTCCTGTCGTAGGATCCAGAACATCCTGCGCAAGGACATGCCCCGCAATACGATTGCGGAACATCAGCTTTTTATTAAATTTATATCGGCCTACCTTTGCAAGATCATAACGTCTTGCATCGAAGAACATGGAATTGACCATGGATTCTGCACCGTCCTCAGAGAATTTATCTCCCTGACGGATCTTCTCATAGAGCTTGCGAAGTCCTTCTTTGTAGTTTGTTGCCGTATCTTTTTCAAGGGTTTTTAAAATCTTAGGCTCGTCACCGAACAGTTCTTTGATCTCTTCATTCGTTCCAAATCCAAGGGCTCTGATCAGCACTGTAACAGGAACCTTCCTCTTTCTGTCCACTTTGATATTGAAGACATCAGAAGAATCCGTCTCATATTCAAGCCATGCGCCCCGGTTCGGAATCACTGTACAGGAAAACAGTTTCTTTCCTGTCTTATCATGAGCGATCTTATAGTATATACCGGGGGAACGCACGAGCTGACTGACAATAACCCGCTCTGCCCCATTGATCACAAATGTCCCGGTATCTGTCATCAATGGAAGATCTCCCATAAAAATTTCCTGCTGCTTATAGTCGTCTGTTTCTTTATTATAAAGTCTCACATTCGCCTTTAACGGAGCAGCATATGTGGCATCTCGTTCCTTACACTCTTCAATGTTATACTTCACATCGTCCCGGTAGAGATGATAGTCTATAAATTCCAGGCTGAGCTGCCCATTGTGATCCATGATCGGAAAGATATCCTGAAATACTTCTGCAAGGCCTTCGGTGAGAAACCACTCATAGGAATCCCGCTGAACCTCAATTAAATCCGGCATCTCAAGAACATCATCTTTTCTGGCATAACTCATCCGTATGCTTTTACTTCCAGGAACCTGTGACGGAACCAGTCTGTTTTTTTCCATTGATGTTATTCACCCCTTGAATTAACGTAGTAAAAATCTCCAGGTTACATTACAACGGGCGCAAAAGCCCATTGTGAATCAATTTACTATGTTATCACAAATCTTATTTCATGTCAATGAAAATTTAGGAAAACGCAAAAAGGCCACCGGATGAACCGGTGGCCTGCATTAGGCTGTCATCATTATTTGATTGTAACTTTTGCGCCAACCTCTTCGAGAGCTTTCTTTACAGATTCTGCTTCTTCCTTGGAAACAGCTTCTTTTACCAGCTTCGGAGCTCCGTCTACGAGAGCTTTTGCTTCTTTTAAGCCAAGACCTGTGATACCACGAACCTCTTTGATAACCTTAACCTTCTGTCCGCCGATCTCAGTAAGCTCAACATCGAATTCTGTCTTCTCTTCAACTTCTTCTGCTGCTGCAGGACCTGCTACAACAACGCCGGCTGCTGCGGAAACACCAAACTCTTCCTCACATGCCTTTACTAATTCATTTAACTCTAATACAGATAAACCTTTGATAACTTCAATAATTTCCTGAGTTGTCATTTTAATATCCTCCATA
>CACZNZ010000614.1 GCA_902782625.1 uncultured Lachnospiraceae bacterium
TGTGTATCCAAGGATCCATCCGTTTTTATCGCAGGCGGTCTGGACCGAATAAGCAAAGACATGTTTATGTTCCCCTTTGCGGAACCACCCGCTTTCCGGATCAGTCGTGCTGCACTTCTGGGTTCTGGCTCCTTCCGGGATCTCTTCAGGCAGATCCTCCGGACCTCCGCCAGATGGAGGAGGATTCTGATCCTCGTCATCTTTATCTTTTAAAGGCTTCTTCCCGTGAGAGATACGGTCTTCATTGATCTCTTTTTTCAGGAGTTCTTCATAGAACAGAGCTTCCTTGTGTGCTATGCGCTTCCGCATCTTCTTGCTATTGGCCCTGGCTTTCACATGGGTGGAATCCACAAATACTTCAGACGGGTCCACAAATTTATATTTGTAGCATTCAAACAGGATTCGTTCAAATATCTGCTCAAAAAGATCGGTATCTTTAAAACGGCGGGTATAGTTCTTCCCAAAGGTAGAGAAGTGCGGGACTTTATCGAGCATATCCAGTCCAAGGAACCAACGGTATGCAACATTGACTTCGATCTCCCTGCAAGTCTGGCGCATACTTTTGATTCCATAAAGATATTGGATAAAAGGGATCTTGATCAGCATGACAGGATCCATGCTTGGACGGCCATGATTGGGGGAATACTTTTCTTCCACCAGATCATAGATAAAAGTCCAGTCGATCGCTTTATCGATCAGCCGCAGAAGATGATCCTTAGGGACCATATCATCCATGCAGAACATTTGGAGCTGTTCTCTTTTTTTATCTGTATTCTGAGTCATCATAATAGAAATACCGCCTTTATTTGATACTTCTATTATACTATAAAAAGAGCCAAAAGTCCGCATAAACAAAGGATATTTGAGTGTTTTCAAAGAAAAATCCACGGCGAATGCCGTGGACTTTGTCTACAGTCTGAAGGCTGCCGCAAAGCGGCAGCCTTTACTGTGTTACATTTTTTCCAAATATCTTCGTAATGCGTCTCTCCAGTCAGGAAGACGCACAAATCCGCATTTTTCCAGTTTGTCCTTACTCAGGCGACTGTTTTCCGGCCGAACCGCTTTTGCTCCGTATTGCGCACTGCTGACCGGTTTTACTTCTACAGGAAGCTTCGCCTGTGCAAAAATCTCTCTTGCGAACTCATACCAGGAGATGAAGCCTCCTTCATTGGTGGCATGATAGATGCCATACGCTTCGCTCTCGATCATATCCACAAGAAGCACAGCCAGATCCGGCGTGTAAGTCGGTGTGCCGAACTGGTCGTCTACCACCGTAAGTTTATCATGGGTTTTTGCAAGATTTAACATCGTGCGTACAAAGTTCTTTCCGTTTGGACCGAATACCCAGGCAATCCGCACGATGAAATATCTGTCCAGATACTCCTGCACAGCCAATTCCCCTTCGTATTTTGTCTGTCCGTAGATATTGAGCGGTTTCGTTACGGAATCATCCGGCTCCCATGGTCGCTCCCCTTTTCCGTCAAAGACATAGTCCGTCGACAGATAAAGCATCTTTGCACCCACCTCAAGGCAGGCTTTCGCCACGTAGGCCGTGCCGAGCGCATTGACCTGTCTGCATCGTTCTTCGTTATCCTGTGCAGCATCTACCGCTGTCCATGCAGCACAGTGGATCACCGCATCGGGCGTTTCTTCTTTTATCTTATGATTCACGGCAGCTTCGTCCGTGATGTCTAGATCCTCTACATCGATCCCTACCGCTCCGTGACCTCTTGCACGAAGTTCTTCCATGACGTCACTGCCAAGCTGTCCTTTTGCACCGGTTACGAATACCTTCATGCCAACTCCTTATTTTGCTTTTTCAGCAGCTTCAATACGGTCACCGTACATTTTCTCAAAATAATCCTGATATTCTCCGGAGATGATCCGCTGCCACCAGTCTTTATGATCCAGATACCACTGGATGGTCTTCTGGATTCCATCAGCAAACATGGTCTCCGGCAGCCATCCTAACTCTGCATGAATCTTGGCCGGATCGATCGCATAGCGCATATCATGCCCTTTACGGTCTGTTACAAATGTAATCAGATCTTCAGATTTGCCAAGTGCTTCAATGATGATCTTTACGATATCGATATTGCGCATTTCGTTGTGGCCGCCAATATTGTAGACTTCACCTACTTTTCCATTGCGAACGATCAGGTCAATCGCTTTGCAGTGATCCTCAACATAGAGCCAGTCTCTGACATTGAGCCCTTCGCCGTATACCGGAAGTGGCTTGTCATCGAGTGCATTGGCAATCATCAGTGGAATCAGCTTCTCCGGGAACTGATACGGGCCATAGTTGTTGGAACAGCGGGAGATTGTTGTCGGCAGTCCGAAAGTCCTGTGATAGGCATTCACCAGAAGGTCTGCTCCTGCTTTGGAAGAGCTGTACGGGCTGCTCGTCTTGATCGGCGTCTCCTCTGTGAAGAACAAATCCGGGCGGTCAAGCGGAAGATCTCCATAGACCTCATCCGTAGATACCTGATGATATCTCTTTACTCCGACATGACGGCTTGCATCCATCAACACCTGTGTTCCGATGATATTTGTCTCCAGGAAGATTCCCGGATTCTCGATAGAACGGTCTACATGGCTTTCTGCCGCAAAGTTGACAACAACATCCGGTTTTTCCTCCTCAAAAAGTGCAAACACCGCATCTCTGTCGCAGATATCCATCTTTACGAAACGGAAATTCGGATTCTCCATCGCTTCTTTTAATGTCTCCAGATTGCCGGCGTATGTCAGTTTATCAATACATACCACCCTGTCCTCCGGATGCTCGGCGAGAAGCATATATACATAATTCGCACCGATAAAGCCGGCGCCTCCTGTTACGATAATCGTCATGATTCAACCTCCTGTGTCTTTTTTAATCAATGTATTTTCCGTCAAGAACATCTTTCAGATACATGCCATACTGGTTCTTGCTGAGTTCCTTCCAGCGCTCCTCCAGCTCTTCCCTTCCAATCCAGCCATTGATATAGCCAAGTTCTTCGAGACAGGCAATCTTTCTGTGGGCATGCTGCTCCACTGTCTTGACGAAATTCGTCGCGTCTACAAGACTCTCATGGGTTCCGGTATCAAGCCAGGTAAACCCACGTCCGAGAAGTTCTACATGGAGTTCATCCTGTTCAAGATAGATCCGGTTAAGATCTGTGATCTCAAGTTCCCCTCTTGCAGACGGTTTCAGATTTTTCGCATATTCTACTACACGGTTATCATAAAAGTAAAGACCCGTTACACAGTAATTACTTTTAGGGTGTTCCGGTTTTTCCTCGATGGATATCGCTTTTCCTTCATGATCGAATTCCACGATACCGAAACGCTCCGGATCATCCACATAATAACCGAATACTGTAGCGCCACTGTCTTCTTCTGCTCTTTTTACCGCGGCACGCAGGCGTTTCTGCAGGCCGTGACCATGGAAAATATTATCACCGAGCACCATGGCAACAGAATCATCTCCAACGAACTCCTCCCCGATGATAAATGCCTGTGCCAGTCCGTCCGGACTCGGCTGAACCGCATAAGTCAGATTAACACCAAACTGGTGTCCGTCCCCTAAAAGCTCTTCGAATCTCGGTGTATCTTCTGGTGTAGAGATAATCAGGATATCCCGAATCCCCGCCATCATCATGACACTCATCGGATAATAGATCATCGGCTTATCAAAGATTGGCAGAAGCTGTTTACTGGTCACTTTTGTCAATGGGTACAGTCTGGTACCTGACCCCCCGGCTAAGATAATTCCTTTCATCATACATTCTCCTTTTTATAATCGAAGCATTTCCCTGCAAATGTATTCGTAAATCTTTTCAGTGCTGTTTCCGTCAAGCGCACCGAGATAATCCTCCAAAAATCCCCGGTATTCGACCGGCTCATTGGCACGGAGCAGCTCGGCAGCTTTTTCTGTCATCGTCTCAAATTCCGTCTCCACCGGACCCGGGGCAAATGCCCTGAATTCATCATAAAAATCTCTGCTCCTGATATACTCTTCCTCGTCAAATGCGTAGAACAGCATCGGCAGATCGAGGATTGACGCTTCAAACACACTCGAACTGTAATCCGTGATCAGAAGATCACTGATCAGCATGAGATCATCGATAGAATCCTTTCTCGTAAGATCAAGCACTCTTTCCCGGAAACGTTCCTCGCACTCCACCGGACATTCCACAAACGGATGATGTTTCACGATCAGCACTGTATCTTCTTCCATCGCTTCCATAAAACGATCCACCGAAAAGGCATCCTTGGGATAAAATGCATCCTTGTTGCCGTCCCCGCGGAAGGTCGGCGCAAAAAGCACCACCTTTTTTTCTCTCAGTATCGGATACTTTTCATAGAGTTCTTCCTTTTTCTTTTCTTCGTAATCAAGATCAAACAAAAGATCTGTTCTCGGAACTCCCGTATCATGCACCCTTCCCTTATCAATTCCAAAGGCCTCTGCATAGATTCCCCGCATCGCCTCACTGCTTACCGTAACAAAATCATAATTCCTGTGATTTCTTGTATTTTCCGGCGCACCGCCCTGCTTTCCGATCCTGGTAAGCCCGAAAGTCTTAAAAGCACCGCACGCATGCCAAAGCTGGACAATCTTTGTCTCCCCTCTTTTTTTCAGGGCATGGAGCTGTGGATAAAAATCTTCCAGAATAATAACCTTCGCATCCGCACAGGCCTGGGCACAATCCTTTAATTCCTGTTTTGAGAGTTTGTCTACCGTTTTTGTATTGATAAATTCATCAATATCGATACGAGAATCCTGGCTCATCTTCTTCTTCAGCAGCATCAGATTGCCGCCTTCTTCCGGGATTCGCTCAGAAAGAAACAGCACCCGGTTGGCAATCGGCTCCCGTTCCTTCTTGATGATCTTTCGATACTGGGAAGCAAAATAGTCCGTATTCCGCTGTCTCGGACTATAGCTTAATCCCGTCTTTTTCTCCACGGAAGCATTTACTTTTTTGGCAGCAGCTTTCAGATTCCTGCCATTTTTAATCCACTCCACACCTACCAGCACAGGAAGGCCGATCGTATACAGACAAAACTGCGCAAACTTCTTCTGGGATTCCCCGCTCTTTTCATAAAACAGTTCCTTTTGCAGTGGAAAAGGCTGATCATCCAATACAAATTCCTTCACCCCGTACCACAGGGAAAATGTAAGATCTACCTGCTTTTTCGGATTACCCAAAAACACGTAGGGAAGGGCAATATCTGCATCCCCCAGAATCACCGGACCCGTCTCCTCTTCTTCAAAAGAAACATCAAGCGGAATCCTCCTGGATGTATTGCGCTGAGTAAATACAGCCTGCACTCTGATCTTATGTTCATTCATATCCTCCGGTTTTCTGCACCGAAATCCCAGAGCAAGCGTATCTCCATTGATATTGACTGTGGTGCGATAA
>CACZNZ010000615.1 GCA_902782625.1 uncultured Lachnospiraceae bacterium
AGAGAATTGATGATTTTATCCTCTTTGATCTCCTTATCCTTAAATACAACGGTTCCGTATTCAAGTCCTCTGACTGTCTCCACGATTACGTGATTTCCGACAGCCACTTCGATGTTGTCCGATGAAAAATAATATATCTTTCCGTTGTCCCTGAAACGGACACCGATAACCTTTACCATGGTTTCCTCCTTATATATGATGAAACTCCCTTCTGATCTGCATAAGCATCAGCTCCACGGAAGCTTCCGGATTCACATTTGTCTGAATTCCGGCTCTCGTTTTTTCTATTATATTGAAAATGTAATTCAAAGATTCAAACTCAAGTATATCACATTGATTTCTTAAAGTAACTGATTCTTCCGAAAATATCAAAAATTTTTTGTCACCTGTTGATTTAAGTACAGCGATATCGCGAAACCACATCGTAACGATATCCAGAAAGTCCATGATCATCAGTTTGTATTCTTTTACATTTTCCGACCATTGCCCTAGTTCATAAAGATTCATCTGATCTATTTCCCTTAGCAACGTCATGATCATTTTCCTGAACTGTCCGAACTCCTCTGAATCCATGACAGCACTGGCCTTACCGATATTCCCCATACTATATCCACAGATAAAATCAAGATCAGAGGCTTTCATCGGATAATGGAAACTCATATAATCACGAAGTCCCTGGTCCGTCACAGACGCAACCGGAAGAAGCACTGCTCTAGAAACGATCGTATCAAGAAGCAGCCCTCTGTTTGTGGTAAGCAGCAGAATCACAGCATATTCCGGGGGTTCCTCCATTGTTTTAAGAATGGCATTCTGTGCTTCCTGCCTGAGCTTTTCCGCTTCATCCACAATGTATATTTTGTAAGGGCCCCGGTAAGGTTTGATATCGATCGTGTTGACAATCTGCTCTCTAACTTCAGCAACAGAGATGATATTCGGTTTCTCATGCGTTACCCAGATTACATCAGGATGGTCCCTGTTTTCTATCTGTATGCAGGAAATGCATCGCCCACAGGCTTCTTCTCCCCGCTCTTCACACTGAATCAACCTGGCAAATGTATAGGCAAGCAGTTTTTTCCCACAGCCTTTTTCTCCTTCCAGAATGTAGGAATGAGATACCTTCCCCATTTTCCTGGCCTTTAAAAAGTATTCCTTGATTCTTTGATTCTCGATGATTTTAGAAAAATCGCCCACAGGATCACCTTTCCAATAAATGATCGATACACTCTATGATCTCCTGGTGTAAAGTATCGATATCCTGTTCTCCGTCAAACGTGATCACGTCTTCTCTTCCCAGGAGAATCTTCCTGTACCCTTCTGAAATCATATGATGAAACTCTATTCCTTCCTGTTCAATCCGGTCCAGCTTTTTCTGCTGTACCTTTCTCTGAAGCCCTTCTTTTTCCGAAATATCGATAAACAGGACTTTATCCGGTTTGTATATCCCGATTCCGGGTTCATTGATATCGGAGACTGTTTTTATTCCCAGACCTCTGGCAATCCCCTGATACACTATCGAAGAATCCACGAAACGATCACTGATAACAACAGCGCCTCTTTCCAAAGCAGGTCCAATCACCTCATGCACAAGCTGTGCCCTGCAGGCCGCATATAGCAGCATCTCCGTCACAGAAGACATCTCTTTATACTCTGGATTAAGAATCACCGACCGAAGATCCTCCCCGATCTTCGTCCCTCCTGGCTCTCTGGTCAGAATGCATTCCATACCTCTATCTTCAAGATAATTTTTCAACAGATTAATCTGCGTGGTCTTTCCCGATCCGTCCGGACCTTCCATGACAATAAATATTCCTCTCATAATACACGCAATCCTCCCGAACTCATTCCTGTTATATTATATCCTTTTTCCAGAAAATATGCTATCCTTCGTACTATATCTTCTTCGATTACCTCTCCTGGAACCAAAAGAGGAATTCCCGGCGGATACAGACTGACATAATCTGCAGATACTTTTTTGATACTCTCAGGAAGAGAAACCGTAACGGAATCTCTTCGATGATCCGATGCCTCATAAATCTCCATTATTTTCTGACCAAAGACATCATACCGGTCCATTCCCTGATGTGGGTTCTTCTTAACCGGTGTACATTTTCCATCTATGATTTTTAACGTATCATACAGCTTTTCAAAATCACTTTCCAAGGTACAGACCGATGTCATACAGATTACATAGGAACTGCAGGCCGCTTCCACATCTATCCCGGAAATCTTCCAAAGCTGCTCCGAAAGGAATAATCCTGTCTCCTGACAACGATTCATGGAGAACACGAGTTTTCCACAATCATATTCAAATAAATCAATATTATGGGGAGAAATGAGATATATATTTCTCAAATTCCTGCATCTATTCCTAAAAAATGTAAGATTATCCACATGTTTGTCCACATCATACACATTTTCGTGCATATTTACGATACTATATTCCGTAGATGCAAGAAGTAAATAAGAAGGACTCGACGTCTCGAACATATCCAACATCCTTGATATGTCTTCCGGGCATATTCTCTCAGAACAAAGATGAAGCAGGGCTGTCTGTGTCAGAGCCGGAAGGGTTTTATGTGTACTCTGAATGACTATATCCGCTCCACATTCCAAAGCACTTTTGGGAAATCCATGATGAAATATAAAGTGTGCTCCGTGCGCTTCATCGACAATCAATGGTATATCATAATTATGTAAAATCTCACTGGCAGAGGCAATATCGGATACAACGCCTTCGTAAGTCGGAGAGGTCAGGACCACACATCGGATATCCGGATGTTTCCTGACCTGGTCAGACAGATCAGAGACTCTGATCTGACCGGAAATCTGATGTTCCTCTATGTATTCAGGGCAGCAGTATACCACTTTTAATCGCAATAACTCAATCGCATGATAGACGGACTTATGACAGTTTCTTGCAATCATGATTTTGTCTCCGGTCTTGCACACAGCTGCGATAGACGACAGAATTCCCAGGGTACTTCCACCAACCAGATACCAGGTTTCCTTCGTATGGTAAATCTGTTTCATAAGATCCATGGATTCCCTGATGATACCTTCCGGCCTGTGAAGATCATCATAATCCCTGATCTCCGTAATATCACATGCTTCAACAGACGGAAAAGCTCCCTTTTCTTTCCTCATATGACCGGGCATATGAAAAGGTATTCTGTTTTCTTCCTTTAAAGCAATCAATTTATCATATATCGGTTTTCTCATAAGAATACCCTTCCAACGTAAAAAAAGCAGAAGACTCTTAAAAGTCCTCTGCGGTTAAAAGCTGAGGCATCGGGGATTCGAACCCC
>CACZNZ010000616.1 GCA_902782625.1 uncultured Lachnospiraceae bacterium
CCTGGGCTCTGTAAAGAATCAGTTCATTAGTCCAGCCGATGTCATACCGATGACCGTGCGTGACCAGTGCCGTATGCGATCCTATGGATACCAGCGTCTCCGGTTCCTGGTCAAAAAAGTGATCACAGTTGCCTGTTGCCAGATAGACAGGGCAATCCACCATCTCGGCGAGAGTGTCCGGCCCGAATTCCAAATCACCGCAGTGGATCAGTCCGTTGATCCTGCCTTCGAATTTCTGAAAAACCCGCTTCATATTGTGGATGTTACCGTGATTATCACTGATTACCAGATATTTTTCCCCCATATATCTCTACTCCTTTATTCCTTTTCCTACTAAAGATTGTAACTGATTTTTCAGCAAATTGAAATACTTAATCTTCAAGTTTTCCCTGATATTCATAGAAATCAGAGGTCATTTATGATACAATTATCGATGGGAACTGCCAATAAAACACTCTAGACTAAGAGGAGGAATTATTATGAGTATTTTAAAGAGATTCAAGGATATCATGTCTTCTAATATTAATGCACTGCTTGACAAGGCAGAAGATCCTGCAAAAATGGTGGATCAGTACCTCAGAGATCTCCAGGATGATCTTGGGAAGGTAAAAGCAGAGACTGCTGCCGTGATGGCTGCCGAAAAGAGAGCAGAGAGAGAAGCAAAGGAAAACAGTGAAGAAATCGCAAAGATGGAAAGCTATGCAGAAAAAGCGCTCCTTGCAGGCAATGAAGAAGATGCCAAAGCATTTCTTGCAAAAAAGGCAGCACTGGTTAAAAAACAGGAGACTCTTGATGAGGCTTTGAAAGTAGCTTCGGAGAATGCTTCTCAGATGCGTCAGATGCATGATAAACTTGAGAAAGATATCAACGAATTAAAAGAGCGCAAGGAAGCCATCAAGGCTAAGATGCAGGTTGCTAAGACTAAAAAACGCGTTTCCGAAATCGGATCTTCCTACAAAGATGCAGAAAGCTCTCTGGCGGCATTTGACCGTATGGAAGAAAAGGCCAATCAGATGCTCGATGAAGCTAATGCGATGGCAGAACTGAATGCCGGAAGCAATAAGAAGGATGATACAGAGAGCCTGATGGACAAATATGATGAAGGAAAAGCAGCGACAGACGCTGCAGTGGAAAGTGATCTTGCCGCGCTTAAAGCGAAATTAGGCATGGAATAATCAAGCAGGGAGGATATTATTATGGGTTTGTTTGACAACCAACTGGCTAACGTCATCGAATGGGAAGAGTACAGAGATGACGTCATATTCTACAAATGGAATAATTCAGAAATCAAAAAAGGATCCCGTCTGATCATCCGTCCCGGTCAGGATGCCCTGTTTTTATACAACGGCAGACTGGAGGGCGTATTTACAGAGGAAGGGAATTATGATATTGAATCAAGAATCATTCCGTTCCTTTCCACACTCAAAGGATTTAAATTCGGATTCAAGACTGGACTGAAAGCGGAAGTCCTCTTTGTCAACACCAAAGAATTCACGATGAAATGGGGAACCAAACAGCCCGTGAACCTGCCGCATCCTTCTCTTCCGGGAGGAATGCCAATCCGGGCAAACGGGAACTTCCAGTTTAAGGTAAGTGACTACCAGACTTTGATTGATAAAGTAGCCGGCGTGAAAAAACAGTTTACGACTGAAGAGGTCCGTGAAAGAGTGGTAGCGAACCTGGATCAGCTCCTCCTTCGCTGGATTGTAAGAGAAGGCAAGGATATGTTTAATATCCAGGCAAATGCGGTGGAGATCTCTCAGGGAATCATGGGAGACCTTGATATGGAGATGCAGAAGATCGGCCTTGGTATCACAGGATTCCAGATCATCAGTGTAAGCTATCCGGAAGAAGTTCAGGATATGGTCAACAAGGTTGCCGGCCAGAGCATGGTGGGTGATGTGACACATTATCAGCAGATTGCCATGGCCGACGCGATGGCAAATGGAAACGGCGGTGGAGCTGCAGCAGATATCGCTTCCATGCAGGTAGGAATGATGATGGGCCAGCAGATGGTCAACCAGATGCAGAATACGCAGGGAAAAGCAGAAGCACAGCCGCAGGGAACACCTGCAGGCATGCCGAATTTCTGTCCGAACTGTGGCCAGAA
>CACZNZ010000617.1 GCA_902782625.1 uncultured Lachnospiraceae bacterium
GAAGCGATCCGTAGAATCAGGCTTTTGTCGATGCAATCATAATATAATCAAACGGATGAGATTAAGCGTAAAGAGTTCAAATGGTTTGTAGTCGGCGGCAGATACATCATTTTCAAAAAGGACTGTCACGGTCAGATTCTATGTAAAATAGTATAGTAAATTCGTGCCCATACTATAATAATTCAGCAAAAGGAAAAGGAGGCGTCAAAATGAAAAAGAGGCTGTCAGTAAGGTATATTCTTCCGGTGTTAATGACAGTTCTTATTTCGGCCGGTACGGTTCTTGCGGAAGAAGGCAGCCCCGGCACATCCAAAGAACTGGAGTATCTCGGACATGAGCTCGAAGCGTCCGCGGATCATCTGATGAAGACAGGCAGAGGCGTAAATGATATATACTCAGAATTAATCTGGCCGTCTTCTGCAGACACATTCCCATCCAGTTTCGATCTTCGTGAGAGAAGAACCGAGACACCTGTAAAAGCCCAGAATCCCTGGGGCACCTGCTGGAGTTTCGCTACGATTTCCGCAAGTGAGACCAGTATTCTGAATTCTCTTGGTATGACAATGGATTCTTACCGGGAAAAGTACGGAGAAGAGTTGGATCTATCCGAAAAGCATCTCGCATGGTTTGCCGCAAAAGCATTACCTGCGCTGAGTGAATATCCTGAAGGGGAATATCCATACGATCCATCGCAGGCCGAAGAAGGACTCCATTTCCTGGGGGACGATTATACGGAACCTCTTGATGCAGGTGGGGATTACTATCTTTCCTTTGCAAATCTCGCAGATGGTATTGGAATTCTGAAGGAGAAATATGCCCCTTATGTCAACAGCGAAGGGAATACGAGAAAGGACGGAGACTGGAGTCTTCCGGAAGAAGACCGCTATTTAGTCAGCTATGAACTGAAAGATGCCAATATCCTTCCTTTACCGTGTTCTTACGACGAACAGGTTAACTATATTTACTGTCCGGCCGGGACAGAGGCCATCAAGATGGAGCTTTTGGCCGGACGTGCCGTTGGAATCTGCTTTTACGCAGACAGTTCTATGCCGGAGCTTTCCAGGGAAGAGGAGAGGGAATACCTGGAGAAGAGTCTGGAAGGTGAAACGACGATCACGGAGGAAGAGAAAGCATACTATATCGATGTTCGTGCCGGGTTCATAGACACAGCCGATCTTTCCGCCGATCAGCTGAGAGAACTTATTCTGCTGAGACTCCGTTTGAACGATATGCAAGAAGATTGCTATGACCTTGACAGCTTTGATCATGATCAGCTGGCGGAGATTTTTAAAAGCAGTGCTTTCGGGAGCAGCTTTGAAGAGATTGCCATGGAAGATCATAAAGAACCGTATTTGACGTTTGTCGGATCCGACCCGGTGATCTATGCACAGTATACATTCCAAAAAGAAGATGCGAATCATGGTGTAACAATCATTGGCTGGGATGATGCTTTTCCGGCTGAAAACTGGCCGGAAGACCGCCGTCCTCCCGCAGACGGTGCCTGGATCGTAAAAAACAGCTGGGGGGCAGACTGGGGAGACGAAGGATATTTCATGCTTTCCTATTATGATATGTCACTGTGTGAAATCGGAACATTTGAATATGTCGTATCAGAAGATAAACTGAAGATGGAATATCTGGATATTCTTGGGTATGACCATATGCCTGTGGAGTTCATCAGTTCCACTCTCTTTGACACCCCGATATATACCGCGAATATATTTACGATGAAGGAAGAGTGTGTTCTTGAGTTTGTTTCCACCATGACCGGAGACCTGAATACGACGGTCACTGCGTCAATCTATCTGCTGGACCAGGATGCGGCAGGACCCACAGACGGAGTCCTTCTGGACAGTATTACAGATACCTTCCGGTATGCGGGATATCACAGGCTCACGTTGAATGACAGCCTGCTGCTGGCGGAGGGAACACGGATCGGCGTTGTGATCCTTGAAAATGTTCCGGCAGGAAATGGCAATAAATATGCACTGGTTCATAACAGCAGCCTGAATGAAAAAGGAGCAAAGGCTTATAATGAACAGTTTGAGGAAAATGGTTGGTTTTTGAATCATTATGTCAGGGGCATTGTGAATCCCGGAGAAAGCTTTGTCAGCTTTGAATCCGGAAAGTGGACAGACTGGTCAGACGCAATCGCTTATTTTGGTGATATGGGTTCCACTGTTTATATGACTTATGATAATCTTCCGATCAAGGCATATGTTTATCCCTGGTCTCAGGTGCAGCAGGCTCATGACCTGTCCAACCGGATTCCCGCTATCGGCGGAGAAGCAGCAATCTGCCCGGAGGATGGATACACAGTGATTGAGGTTACGCAGAAGTAAGGCATTGTAATCATTGATAAGGAACTATCAAAGTACAGAAGCCTTTTCTTTGCTTTTGGTTTCTCTCTTTCTGAACCTGGAATAAACCTTTTGAAGAGAAGGATGGAGGATAAAGGAATATGAAAAGAAGAATTACTGCTGTTTTATTGGCACTTATGGTTGTGACCGGCAGCCAGGCTGTATCTGCGGAAGATGCTGTTTCTTCAGCCACTGTTGATATCACCGGCATGCCGGCCATACAGGAATCAGATGAGGCTACAACCCTGGTGATTTATTTCTCTGCCGATGATACTGTAAAAGCAGTTGCTCTGGCCGCAGCTGACGCTATAGGCGCAAATGTTTTCGAGGTTGTTCCGGAACAACCGTACACGGATGAAGATCTTGCTTATTATACCGATGGCCGATGTGATAAAGAACAGGCAGATGATTCAGCCCGTCCCGGTATTGCCGAATGGCCAGAGTCTTTGGAACAGTACGATATCATTTTCATCGGTTATCCAATCTGGCACGGGCAGGCACCGAAGATCCTGTATACGCTGCTGGAAGGCATC
>CACZNZ010000618.1 GCA_902782625.1 uncultured Lachnospiraceae bacterium
ACGGCCTCTGCGTCCCGAACGCAGCGCTCTACCAAACTGAGCCACGCCTCGATGCCAACAGAAGTATGATAACAAAAGGAACCTGAAATGTCAAGGTTTAATTTTACCTGGTTTCGGTTTGGGTAAGGTCTATCACATCGCCGTCTTCGGGTACCCAGATCCTTCCCTGATAATACTGTTTTGCTTCTTTTTCATACAATTCTTTTCGGTGTCCGAAGGTTCCGTCTTCTGTATGCCAGACGAGAAGGTTTTTGACATGGTTTCTCTCTGCTTTTTCTCCTGCCTCCCGTACGGTCTGGTGGCTGTACTGATATGCATGATAAAGTGGTTCTTCATCGTAGAGGCAGAATGCTTCCTGCAAAAGCCAGTCTGCTTCTTGACAGAACTGTTCTCCGTTGGGGCTTAAGGGTTCGTCTCCTGCAAACACGAGGCGCATACCGTCAGGCCATTCGAGATGATAGCCGAACTGTTTTGCTTTTTTCGATTCAATGTCAAAAAATGTTACTTTGTAGTTCAATATTTTCCGTTCTTCATGATCAAAAACGGGGATGAAATGTATTCTGGTCTCGAGGTAAGAACAGCTTTTTGGCTTGAGAAGCATGCGGCAGACGGCACGCATCTTATCAAGAACCTCTGCGTGTCCATAAAGATAGAAATCTCCTTCATAATCGTTAAGTTCCAGAAATTCTGTTATATTACGAACTACCCATACCATTCCAAGGAAATGATCGGTGTGTTCATGGGACAGAAAAGCATGGTGAAGTTTATGCCAGTCCAGATTCATGGTCTCAAAACATTTCAGGATTTCCGCGCCGCCCGTTCCGTCTGTCAGAAAAAGATTCTCTCCATCATCCAATACACAGGAAGTGTTTACATATTTTGTCACGGTGGCGGTGCCCGTGCCAATGATATGAAGCATTTTTTTCATAATCACAACCTCCTAATGATATATATTCTGACATGATTTCGTTCTCCATTGTTGTAAATACTGACACAAAAAATGTGTGCTTTCTTCGATGTTTTCCGGAGAAAATACGGGAACGTGATTTGCTTTTCCTGATAAAAATTCTTCTTTTGGCTCATCAGTAATCACAGCCAGACATTCACATGGATTTACCCGCAATTCTTTTCCTGCCTCTTTACGATAAACTAGTATCTTTGGAAATTTTGTCATACTCCCGCCTTCTAATAACACAAGATCTGCGTCATGAACCTGCTGCAGCATACGGTCAAGACTGAGCCTTCGATTTTCCATCCATGCGGCTTTTTGGGGAGAGATGATTCCTGTCATGACAGTACCGGCTTTCGATAATCTCCAGGTATCTTTCCCATCTTTGTCAATCTCGAACTGATGGGCATCGTGTTTTAATACGGCAATGCGAAGCCCTTTTTTGCAAAGGGCCGGAATCATTCTTTCCAGCCAGGTTGTTTTACCACTTCCTGACCAACCGGTTACGGAGATCACCGGGATATTCTGTTCGTTTTGAAATTCCGGTCTGATATGAGTATACTCCTCAGGCGTATTGCAGCTGACGGTTTTTGCCGCCCCCTCGGATACATCATCAACTGACAGATATTTTACCACCAGTGACTCCAGCAAATCTCTGACACGGAGTTTTCCCTGTATTAGATTTTCTCTCAGGTTGGGCAGTATTCTTTTCCGATAAATTCCAAGAAGATTCTGTTTTCTCCCTTCTGAATCTGTCATCAGCACTACATCTGTCTCCGGAGATTTCTCCAGAACAGAGAACATCTCACAAGCCAGACCGGCATCCGCAAAAGGTGTATCCACCGGTGTCACAAAAAGGTATTCTTTTTGGCACACTGTCAGGGCTGCTTCAAGCCCGCCTAACGGCCCACAGTCCGGATAGCGGTCAGAAATCTTCCGGATTCGAACCTCCGGGTAGCTTTCATCTGTGGAAATGGAGAGCCAGAGATCATCTATGTCTTTCATGTTTTTTACGAGATGAGATAGTACAGTCTCACCAGAAAGTGTGAGCCTTGCTTTATCGGTTCCCATGCGGCGGCTTTTACCACCGCAAAGAATTACTGCACTTAATGTATTAATCATAATATTTACTTGTATGATGTTTATAGAAGCAAAAACACCATATTTCCTTTCTTTTTCATATCGTGGTCTA
>CACZNZ010000619.1 GCA_902782625.1 uncultured Lachnospiraceae bacterium
GGTCCGTACGACCGGGTCAGCCGGGGAATAACGACATCCAGTCCTTTTTGTGCCTTGTATGCCTGACAAAGGGCTTCTCCGCAACGTTTACTTTCCGGATAGCCGGCACGCATGGTGTTGCAGTTGATATATCCGCAGTAATCCTCAGTAAACATCTCCACATCACCCCGGTTTTCCCCGTAGATCTCATTCGAGGAAGCAAAGGCAAACCGCTTTGCCTGATGTGCACAGGCAAAATCGAGCATATTCTGTACTCCGATGATATTCGTCGTGATGGTACCGATCGGATCAGTGGAATACTGCATCGGATGAGTATTGGATGCCAGATGCAGGATATAATCGACCTCACCCAGGTCATCCCGTACCAATGGCTTGTTAATATCATAAGGAATAAATACCAGATGCGGATCGTCCTGCCATTTGGTAAATCTTGCTGCGGCTCTTTGTTCATTTCTTCCGAGTGCATAGACGGTGCAGTCCAGTCCATCTTCATTCAATGTCATCAGGACATCGGTAAAGAAACTGCCTACCAGCCCGGTCGCACCGGACAGCAGGACAGATCTTCCTTTTAATTTTTCCCATGGAAAAGGAAGTCCGGCAACATATTTAACATCATCGATGTACTTAGCATTCTCATATAATGTCATTATCTACTACCTCCCGCAAGGATGAAGATCACTTGAGCCAGTTGTCTTTGTCTGATTTGAGATAGGCCTTGAACATTTCGAGGTCATCTTTGGTTGTAAGTTTCAGATTCTTGTCTGAACCGGCTGCAAAGTAAAGACGCTCTCCGAGCTCCACCATCATCGTATTTGTATAGGATGATCCGTAGATACCGATCTCCTTTTCAAATGCTTCGTGATAAGCCCAGTCAAGTTTTCCAAACTTGTACGCCTGTGGCGTGGAAACTCTTCGCAGTGTCTCTCTCGGAATATACTCTACTGTGCTGATCTCATCATCGATCACAAAGATCTGTTCATTATACGGCATGGAAGTAACGCCGTTGCCGTACTTATCACATTTGATAATGACGTCAGACAGAACGGTCTCATCGACAAGCGGTCTGATTCCGTCATGAATGATGATATTGTCATCGTCAGAGCAGATACCTTCGAGGCCGTAGACACCGTTGCGGATGGATTCCTGGCCGGTATTTCCACCGGAAACGATCCATTTGAGTTTATCGATATTAAACTGTTTTGCATAAGCCCATACAATGTCATGCCATCCGTCGATACATACCAGTTCAATCGCATCGATCTTCGGATGTTTCTGAAATCCCTCCAGTGTGTAAATCAGAACAGGCTTATCGTAAACGTTGATAAACTGTTTCGGAATATCCTGTCCCATACGGTGACCGGAACCACCGGCTATGATGATTGCAACATTCATACTTTCCCTCCTGTAAAGACGGCTTAACCGTATTCTTATTTTGCTTTGCGGAGCAGCTCGTCCCAGCGGCGGTCCACCTCAGCCTGAATATCCGCGATCAGTTCTTCTTTTCCCGGAGTAAACAGATGCTTGAATCTTCCCTGTGGACGAAGGAACTCCTCGATCGGCAGTTTCTTCTTCGGGGTATAGTTGACGATCCACTCTCCGTCGATCACCTCAAACAATGGCCAGAAGCAGGTATCAACTGCTTTCTTGCAAATGTCGAGGATATCCGGAGTATCATAACGCCATCCTCTCGGACACGGAGCGAGCACATTTAAAAATGCTGCGCCTGGCGTATAGATTGCTTTCTCGGACTTCACATGAAGATCTCTGAAATTCTGTACAAACGTCGTCTGCGCCACATACGGGATATTGTGGGAAGCGATAATGGTTGCCAGATCCTTCCGGTTCTGTCTTTTTCCTTCCGAGACAGATCCGACCGGTGTCGTCGTGGTATCGGCATACATCGGTGTTGCGGAAGAACGCTGAATCCCTGTATTCATATACGCTTCATTATCGTAGCAGACGTAGACCATATCATGGTTACGTTCCATCGCGCCGGACAGAGACTGGAATCCGATATCGTAAGTTCCGCCGTCGCCGCCGAATGCGATCAGTTTATGTTCTTTTTTTACTTTTCCTTTTTTGCGCAGTGCGCGGTAGGCTGCCTCTACACCGGAGCATGTCGCACCGGCATTCTCAAATGCATCATGAATGAAGGAGTCTTTCCACGCCGTATATGGATACATGAAGGAGGATACCTCCAGACAGCTGGTGGCACAGGTGATCACTGCTTCATCCTCATCATGCAGGCCGCGCAGTACGTTGCGGACCGCGATCGTCGCGCCGCAGCCGGAACACATTCTGTGGCCCGGGGAAAGGCGTTCTTCTTTGCCCAAAGTCTGTTTCAGATTATATGCCA
>CACZNZ010000620.1 GCA_902782625.1 uncultured Lachnospiraceae bacterium
ATCTGGCATATGATATTGTGACACACGTCTGAAGAAGGAGAGGATTCAGTGCCGTTAAGATAAATACGACAAATCCCGGTTTGTGAGGGAGAATATGATTATTCAACAGATCAGGAATGCCACTCTGAAAATAGAATATGACGGTATTACTTTCCTTGTTGACCCTTGGCTTCAGGATCAAGGAACCCGGCACTCAGCGATCTATTCGGCGAATTGAAAGACTATCTTCCGTCCGCGGCACGGGAAGACGAGATCAACTATGTAAGGCTGAGCCTTGGAAATCTGTATCAAGAACTCTGCCACCGCTATATTCACGCGGACCGGAAGAAGAATATTGTGGCATTTCGCGGCACTTGTAAAAGTATGTTTTTCCTGATTCGGAATCTGCATTATTTGGAGAGTGGATCATTTGCTGTGACAAAACGGAATCTCAAAGAACAGGTATCCGAAGAAGACCGCGCTATGCTTGAAATTGCAGAATTGCCGGATGATTATGATTACGATATGGCTTTCCGAATTGTCTTCCATTGGTGTCAGAGAGCATTCATCCGTACTGGCCTGATATGACGAGGATCTGCAAATTTCAGTAGAAGAGGGGTGATGGATAATGCCACAGATGAATAAAGGCGTTATGACCACAGATTTCAGGCAGGCAGCAATAGATGATGCTTATACAGATGCAAAGACAGATTTTATTTCCAAATGGACGGTAGAAGCACGAAAGGAATATGGAAGCCGATACTGACGAATTCCAGTTGAACTATCCGAAGCGCAAATTGTATCTATGCTGAGAAAAAGATGATGAAGAGACGCAGATGGCGTTTGATTACAAGACCATCACGAACCAGTTATCAGCCGGGAAGACTTCGAAGCGGCTGGCCAAATGCTCCGGCAGCATACAAAAGAATGCGTCGAGGGGTGATGCAAAGTATCAAAATCGTCAGGTGAGAAGCATATGTGCGTTTTTTCTCCCCCGAACGTAAAGAGACGCTCCCGTAGGAGCGCCTCGTGCTGGTTCTCTTTTATTCTGCTTCTTTCCAGGTATTATTACTTCTTCTCTGTCTGAAAACCCACGTTTTCAGCTGAGCAGCAGCCATCATGGTACTGAGTCGCCACCTTAGTATTTACACCGGTTATCGGATCTTCTATTTCCTCAGCATCATCACCTGGAAATGCTTAATCCGCCTGTAAATAACAAAGCACTCTTTCTTCATCACCTGTGCTGTTGGAACAGCCAGGTTTTTACAAATGTATCATATGCTGCCGGACGATTACTGCCATGAAATGCATCCGCAACATATGTGGTTTCGCCGGTGATCGGATCCGTCACGGAGATTCCGGTATCCTCAATCGCATAGTCCTGCAGATAGTTGAACTGCTCAGCGGTATAGCTGTGCCAGACCAGTTTGTTTTCGGACATCTTCAAAGACTTCAGTTCATTATAGAGCGCTGCATACTTATCCGGAGTAGAAAGCGGGTCACCAATGCCCTGTACAAGCATGACCGCTGTCCCGTTATCTGCGATCTGCTGAAGGGCTTCATGACTGAAAGCAGCGCTGGCAGCGCCCCAGGCTGGATCATTCTGCACAATGGTTCCATCCTCATTTACGGAAGGCCCGCCGTTCATACCAACTACTGCAGCGAAAAATCCGGGATACTCATAGAGATAATTGAAGGACATAAGGGATCCCATGGACTGTCCAGTGACATAAACACGATCTGCATCCACTTTACCCGCATCGACCAGTGCCTGAATTGCCTCTACAATATTGGCACGATCCGCTTCAGCTGCATTTGTATCGGCATAAAACGGGGCAACTACATAGCAGGGAAAATACTTCTGTGTATGCTCGCCTGCAAAAGATGTTGCAAAAGGATCATCAATAATCTGACGACCATATTCTGCACATCCGCCGCCATGGTTCCAGATGACCAGCGGCAGCGCTTCACCGTTTTCTTCCGGTGTAAACAGTTTGTACTGTGTTCCGTTTGCGTTTTCATCAGAAAAGTCATCAATGATTGCGGTATGTACTTCGGAGATTTCATTGTAGCTGAAAGAAAGATCTTCACTTGCGGTACATGTGATTTCAAGGTCCCCTGGTGCAAAATCGAACTGGAGACCGTTCTCGTCGGGCTCTTTATTCATATTCCAGAACATATAATCGCTTCTGCTGCAGCTCAGCATAAATGGCTCTACATCCAGGAGTACCAATCCATCCTTAAATGATACATCTGTGACTTTGAGTTCATCGGACCAGAGTGCATCTGTTACGGCTGCGTTTTTGATGGAAAAATCATCAGGTGTAATGGTCAGGTATTTACTGACGTTATCAACGGGAATTGAAAAGCTGGTAACACTGACACCGTAAGTACCCGGTTCACAGTATGCCATGCGCTCCATATCATACGGCGCAGCAATCAGTGCCGCATCGGCAAGCCCTTTGAATAAGCGATCAATTGCTTCATCACTGCTTC
>CACZNZ010000621.1 GCA_902782625.1 uncultured Lachnospiraceae bacterium
ATATCCGCAAGTTTGGCATGATTCCGGAGTTTATCGGAAGACTGCCGATTCTTTGTTCCTTAGAACCATTGACTGCAGATATGATGGTCGATATCCTAAAGGAACCGAAAAATGCTATTTTGAAGCAATACCAGAAACTTCTTGCATTAGATGAAGTGGATCTGGTTTTTGAAGACGGCGCGTTATACGCGATTGCCGAGGAGGCCATGAAAAAAGATACAGGCGCCAGGGCACTTCGCTCCATTATCGAAGAATTTATGCTTGATATCATGTTTGAGATTCCAAAAGATGACAATATCGGAAGGGTTACGATCACAGAGGACTACATCAGAAACCATGGGACGCCTCTGATTGAGATGCGCCAGTACCTGGCGCTGATGCAAAAACAGGATTCACAAAATACCTGAATTAGAGTATAATGGCAAAAACGAAGGATAGAAATAGAAATGATTCATTTGGGAGGTTATAATTTATGAAGAAGAGTGATCTGAAATTTCTTCAGCTGCTATCAAAACAGTATCCTGATATTCTGACAGCCTCTACGGAGATCATCAATCAGAAAGCGATATTGAATCTTCCGAAAGAGACAGATCATTTTGTATCGGATATCCATGGAGAATATGAGCAGTTTTTCCATGTGATGCGGACAGGATCCGGAGCGATCCGCAATAAGATTGAGGATGTATTTGGCAATACTCTGAGTGCCAGGGAAAAGAAAAGCCTTGCAGCACTTATCTACTATCCTGAAGCAAAGATTAAAAGGATGAGACATGAGCTTGATGAGGAAGATTTACAGGACTGGTATAAAGTGTCTTTGTACCGGCTGATCGGTGTCTGTAAGGAGATCTCTGCCAAATATACCAGAGCAAGATTGCATGAAAGCCTTCCATCTGATTATCAGCACATTCTGATCGAGCTTCTCAGTGAAAATAACCGGGTGCCCCAGAAGGAAGAATACTATAATGAGATTCTGGATACCATCATCAGGATTGATCGGGCCAGGGACTACATCATCGCCATGTCTCAGGCAATCCAGACACTGACCGTTACCAGACTCCACATCATCGGGGATATCTTTGACCGTGGTCCGGGTCCGCATAAGATCATGGATTATCTGATGGAACATAAAAATGTAGATGTTCAGTGGGGAAACCATGATATCGTATGGATGGGTGCCGCTTCAGGTCACATGGCATGTATTGCCAATGTGATCCGCCTCTGTGCCAGATATGACAACCTCTCTGTCCTTGAAGACGGATACGGAATCAATCTGATTCCTCTGGCAAGCTTCGCGATGGAAACCTATGCTGATGATCCGTGCAAATGTTTCTCGATTCATTCTGTTGGAAAAGGGAATGCAAAAGAAAAGAGTCTGAATCAGAAGATGCACAAGGCGATTGCCATTATCCAGTTTAAACTCGAAGGTCAGGTGATCCGCAACAGGCCGGAATTTAATATGGAAAGCAGAATGCTTCTTGATAAGATTGACTATGATAAAGGTACGGTTTTGATCGATAACAAGGAATACAAACTTCTTGATACGAATTTCCCGACAATCGATCCTGAAGATCCTTACAGGCTTTCAAAAGAAGAGCAGCATCTCATGGATCGTCTCTGCCTGAATTTCCGCAATTGCGATAAACTGCAGGAGCATGTGAGATTCCTCTTCAACAAAGGAAGTCTTTATCTGTGTCACAATAACTATCTGCTTTATCATGGCTGTGTGCCGCTCGAGGAGGATGGTTCCTTCCGGAAAGCGACCATAGACGGGAAAGAGTATGCCGGAAAAGATTTGTATGATATCCTGGAATATTATGCAAGAAAAGGATATTACGCTCAAGAGGATCAGGCCCTGCATGAGTTTGGAAAAGACATCATGTGGTATGCATGGTCCAATGAGAATTCTCCTGTATACGGCAAAGAGAAAATGGCGACCTTTGAGCGTTATCTGGTAGCAGAAAAAGAAGTGCATACCGAACGTAAAGATAATTATTATAAACTTGTCGATAATGAAGATGTGGCAAATCGTATCCTGGAGGCTTTTGGGATGGATCCGGTCAATGGACACATCATTAACGGGCATATGCCGGTACATACCAAAGAAGGAGAATCCCCGGTACGCTGTGGCGGAAAGGTCATGATCATCGACGGAGGGTTCTCTAAGGCCTATCAGCCAACGACTGGCATTGCAGGCTATACACTGATCTATAATTCCAGAGGGTTGAGGCTTGTATCCCATGAGCCATTTACCTCGATGGAAGATGTAATCGAAAAAGAGAGTGACGTTCATCAAAGTGAGGTCATCCGTGATTTCACTGCCAGACGACAGAGAGTGGCAGATACGGATGAAGGAGAGGAGATCCGGGAGAAGATTGAAGATCTGGAGGAACTTCTCCATGCATATCGTACGGGACTCATTCTTGAAACAGAATAAAAACCGGGAGGTTCAACAATGATAGAATTGTATAATACAGGTGCTTATCTGATCGATGGAAAAGAAATCATTGCGGATACACCTGAGAATACGGATATCCTTAAGGCACAGCAGATCTCAAAAGATGCTGCAAGAAAGGAGACCATCGCCTATGGCATTCTGAAAGCACACAATACCTCCGATAATATGGAGAAGCTTCAGATTCGTTTTGATAAACTGACATCCCATGACATTACTTATGTCGGGATTATTCAGACTGCGAGGGCATCAGGACTCGAGCGCTTCCCTATGCCTTATGTCCTGACGAACTGTCACAATAGTCTGTGTGCGGTCGGAGGAACCATCAATGAAGATGATCACATGTTCGGACTGACCTGCGCCAGAAAATATGGTGGAATCTATGTGCCGCCTCATCAGGCCGTCATTCACCAGTTTGCCAGGGAAATGCTCGCAGAAGGCGGGGCAATGATTCTTGGATCGGACTCTCATACCCGTTACGGTGCGCTTGGGACCATGGCCATGGGAGAGGGCGGACCGGAACTTGTCAAACAGCTTCTTGAGCAGACTTACGATATCAATATGCCGGGAGTCATCGGCATTTATCTGGAAGGGGAACCCATCAAAGGGGTTGGCCCGCAGGACGTAGCGCTTGCTATCATCGGTGCTGTCTTTAAGAATGGCTATGTCAACAATAAAGTGATGGAATTTGTCGGACCAGGTTTGAAGAACCTGAGTGCAGATTTCAGGATCGGCATTGATGTTATGACGACAGAAACAACCTGTCTGTCTTCCATCTGGCAGACCGATGAGACAATCCGTGAGTTTTATGAGATTCACAATCGTCCGGATGCCTATAAACAATTAGAACCGGGAAAGGCAGCTTACTATGACGGGATGATCCGAATTGATCTTGGAAGTATCCGTCCGATGATTGCCATGCCTTTCCATCCGAGTAATACCTACACGATTGAAGAACTAAATGAAAACCTGGAAGATATTCTTCACGATTGTGAACGCAAAGCTCTGGTAAGTCTAGACGGGCAGGTGGATTTTACCCTTGCCGATAAGATACGGGACGGCAGACTGTATGTGGAGCAGGGTATCATCGCAGGGTGTGCCGGCGGAGGATTTGAGAATCTTATGGCGGCAGCTGACATTTTAAAAGGCAGATCGATCGGAGCGGATGAATTTACATTGAGTGTTTATCCGGCAAGTACACCAATCTTTATGGAACTGGTGAGAAATGGTGCAGCGGCTGATCTGATGGCATGCGGAGCAATTGTCAAGACGGCATTCTGTGGTCCTTGTTTTGGTGCAGGGGATACACCGTCCAACAACAGTTTAAGTATTCGTCATTCTACAAGGAATTTCCCGAACCGGGAAGGTTCCAAACTTCAGAACGGCCAGATTGCATCAGTGGCGCTGATGGATGCTCGCTCGATTGCGGCAACCGCCGCCAACAAGGGCTTCCTGACGCCGGCTACCGATCTTGATGTCGAATATTCCGGAAAGAAATATCATTTTGACAGTACGATTTATCAGAATCGTGTCTTTGACAGTAAAGGAATTGCTGATCCGGCTGTGGAGATCAAATTCGGACCGAATATCAAAGACTGGCCGAAGATGAGTGCGCTTCCGGAGAATATGATCCTCAAAGTGGTTTCCGAGATTCATGATCCTGTGACAACCACTGATGAGCTGATTCCGTCCGGCGAGACCTCCTCCTATCGGTCTAATCCATTAGGACTGGCGGAATTTACTTTATCCCGTAAAGATCCTGCATATGTAGGAAGAGCCAAAGAAGTTCAAAAGGCACAAAAAGCAATCGAAGCAGGAAAACCGGCAGATGACGCCCTTCCTGAGATTCGTTCTGTCCTTGAAACGATCAGAAAAGAATTTCCACAGTTTTCCGATGATGATCTTGGCGTAGGAAGTACGATATTCGCTGTCAAACCGGGAGACGGTTCAGCGAGAGAACAGGCGGCATCCTGTCAGAAGGTACTTGGCGGATGGGCCAACATCGCCAATGAGTATGCAACCAAGAGATATCGTTCGAATCTGATCAACTGGGGTATGCTGCCGTTCCTGATTCAGGAAGGTAAGCTCCCGTTTACGGTCGGCGATTATCTTTTCCTGCCGGGAGTAAGAAAGGCAATCAAAGATAAAGCATCGGATTTTGATGTTTATGTGATCCATGACGGGAAGGCGATTCCATTCCACCTTCAAATGAGTGACCTGACAGACGATGAAAGAGAGATTATCCTGAAAGGCTGTCTGATCAACTATAACCGGAAATAATAAACAGAAAGACAGCTGTACAAAAAGAGAAAAGGATAGAGATAAAGGAGAAGTTAACGATGAAAATGACAGGAAACAAGCTGTTTGTTACAGCCATGAAAAAAGAAGGGGTTGATACGATTTTTGCCTATCCCGGCGGAATGGTCGTCAATCTTCTGGATGCTCTTCATGACTGTCATGGCATCGATCTGGTTCTTCCGCGTCATGAACAGGGAGTTGTTCATGCGGCGGATGGCTATGCGAGAGCCACCGGAAAAGTAGGA
>CACZNZ010000622.1 GCA_902782625.1 uncultured Lachnospiraceae bacterium
ACCCGAATCTCCTCTTTGGTCATCGGTGTGCGTCCTCGCTCAAAATCTTCATCTCTTAAGAATTTCGGCCGCACGAGCTGTCTTGGTCTCGGATTGACGATTGCTGCAACCACCAGACTGGGGAATTCCATCTGCATGATCTTCTCCGGAGCCCCACTGACAATCTGTTCCGTATCATAGGAAAGATCACTGCCGGCATACATTGTCACATGGGCCAGACCGTAGTCTATCATGATCTCCGCCAGCCAGGCCGGTCCCTGATCTTTGCTGCACAGGAGAAATACCTTTTCGTGCTCCGCAACTTCTCTGGCAATTCTTCCGGGAGCCAGATTCCGTCCGTGTACACTGAGAATGCATGCATCTTCCATCGTCTGTCCGATCGCCGCACCGAGCATCTGGAGAGAGCCGATACCCGGCAGGATATCCATCTCCCAGTCTTCACTGCGGGGATCCTGCTGAATCGTTCGATAAAGGCTGTACATCAGCGGATCACCACTTACCACAAGTACTATATTTCTCTGTTTGTTCAGATTTGCGTCTATTACTGTCAACGTTTCTGAAATCTTTCCCATGGGAACATACACTCCTTCGGGGCAGATCTTTTCAAGCATCGGCAGTATTCTTCTGGCTGCTATGACCAGATCCGATTCTTTCATTGCTTTTATTACTTCCGGCATCACATATCCGGGACTACCCGGACCGATTCCGGCAACCACAAGCTTACCCATCACGCCACTCCTGTTATTGTCTTTCAACCAGCGTCCTTTTCAGCAGTTCATCTGCGTTACGACTCTTTGCAAGAATATCATTATTCCCGTCAAGAAATATGACACCGACATTGGCCATCCGGTGTGCTGTCTTTTCACAGTATTCCGATGCTTTTTGCGCCATATCGGGCCAGATACCCTGCAAATGTTCCTTCTCTATGATCTCCATTGCCGCCTTGGTCGTCAGGCAGTTATAGAGACACCTTATCGTTTCCGTCGGGGCCCCATGCAGCGCCGCATGGGTACAGATTGTTTCAATCCTGCCGTCTGCCACGTGGCTGTGTGTATTCATGGTTCCTGAAGCAACTTTCACAAGTTTTCCCACGAATCCTCCGATCAGGATATCGGTAAATCCGTATTCCACAGCAGCCTCGATCATAAAACCGATATAATTGCTGACCTGCAGGATACATTTGAAACGGCCGAAATGTTCTTTCAGTGCATTTTCCCCTGTACCCCCAAGCACAAACAGAATCGATTTGTTTCCCTGTTTTGCATACATGGCCATCTCGGCAAGAAGTGAGTCTTTCATCGCCTCTTCACTCATAGGCCGTACGATTCCTGTCGTTCCAAGAATTGATATTCCTCCCATGATTCCCAGACGGGGATTGAATGTTTTTACGGCAAGCTGTTCCCCTCCCGGTACGGAAACGGTGACAACTGCCGCTTTTTTCCCAATGATTTTGCGAAGCGCTTTCTCAGTCATCTGCCTGGGTACAGGGTTGATCGCCGGCTGTCCCGGAGGAATCTTCAATCCTTCCTGTGTGACCGTCCCGATTCCTTCCCCGCCGACAAATGTGATCTCACCGTCTTCCGGCAGAATCTGCACCGTGGTAACCACTTCGCTTCCATGGGTTACATCCGGATCGTCCCCTGCGTCTTTCACAACGGCGCAGGTTCCGAACTCTTTTGGAATAATATCAAGATATAAGGTTTTCCCGATCGGGGTATCCACCCGGACCACTTCGGGGCACTTTCCTGTTGTCTGCCACAGGGCAGAGGCAGCTGCCCCTCCCGTCATACAGGATCCTGTGGACACTCCTTCTCTTAATTGTTTTTTCATAATTAAAGCCGGTAAAGCATGGCATTGCAAATCGTAGCAGCGATATTACTTCCGCCCTTTCTGCCTCTTGGTATAATGTATGGAACCTTTGTCTCCATGATCAGTTCTTTTGATTCCACCACGTTGACAAAACCAACCGGTGCACCGATGATCAGGGCCGGATCCACCTTGCCTTCTCCCATCAGTTCGTAGAGTCTGATCAGTGCCGTGGGTGCATTGCCAATGGCAAATATCACAGGATAAGGCAGCGCTGCTCCACGCTCCATACATATGGCAGCACGGGTAACTCCACGTTCTTTTGCCTCTTTAGCCACATCTTCATCAGACATAAAGCAATGTGCTTCTCCACCGAATTCGGCCAGCTTTTTCTTGTTGATCCCCGACCAGGCCATTCTGGTATCCGTCACAATATGTGCCCCGTTTCTAATGGCTTCCATACCGATCGATGCCGCCTGGTCTGAAAAGCAGAGATTGTCTGCATAATCAAAATCAGCCGAAGTATGGATACAGCGTTTTACAATGGAAAACTCCGGCTCTGGCCATGTCCTTCCACCAAGCTCCTGCGTGATGATCTCCATGCTTCTTTTTTCAATATCTGCAGGTTTTACTATCTGAATACGGTCT
>CACZNZ010000623.1 GCA_902782625.1 uncultured Lachnospiraceae bacterium
AGGAAGACAGGTACGCATCCTCGATGCTGATGGTCAGAAAGTACGAAAAGCACGAGGCATCAATAACAGAGGCGAACTTATTGTGGAAGATGAACACGGCAATACAGAACATATCTTTTCAGGGGAAGTCTCTGTGCGAGGTTTATATGGATATGTATGAAGAAAGAGTTATTTTATGTGGTGCAAGCAGCTATGACAAGCTGTTTTATTTCAATCCGGAGTTTGACAGACTTCCGGAAGAAATCAAAGAAGATCTGAAGGTGCTCTGCGTTCTTTTTACAGAAGATGTGGGAGGAACATTTCGCCTGGAATTCTCTCCCGACGGCACCCTGCATATGACAGTGGAGTCGAGAGACGATGATTTTTTCTTTGATGAGATAGGGAGCGAGCTCAAGATCCGGGATATCAGACTAGATCACAGAGAGCTTCTCGAGCAGCTGGAAATGTACTATAAACTGTTTTGGGAGGAAACAAACCATGCTGATAGCAATTGATATTGGAAATACCGATTTTACCATTGGCCTTTTTCGCGGAAAAGAGCTTTGTGACACATTTCGAATGAGATCAAAGATTCATCGTACTTCGGACGAGTATGGAGTCTTTTTGCTCAATATCCTGAACTATAAAGGATATTCGGCCGATGAGGTAGATGCAGTGATCATTTCCTCAGTCGTGCCCGCAGTTATGCACTCCTTTAACAGTGCGATTATCAAGTATTTCTGTCTGAAACCAATCATCGTCGGGCCGGGGATCAAAACAGGGATCAAGGTAAGAACCATCAATCCCAGAGAAACCGGCGCGGACAGAATCGTGGATGCTGTGGCAGCACATGAACTGTATGGCGGTCCGATCATTGTTGTGGATTTCGGCACGGCAACCACCTATGATTTTGTCTCAAAAGAGGGCGAGCTGATTGGCGGCGTGACCTCTCCTGGTATCCGGACCTCGGCAAATGCGCTTTGGCAGCAGGCAGCGAAGCTACCTGAAATTGAGATCCGCAAACCGGATTTCATACTGGCCAAGGAGACAGTCAGCAGTATGCAGGCCGGTCTGGTCTTCGGATATATCGGACAGACAGAATATATAATCCGTAAAATGAAAGAAGAAAGTGGAAAAGATTCTGTAAAAGTCGTTGCAACAGGCGGTCTTGGAAAAATGATTGCAAATGAGACAGAGTGCATCGATTTCTATGACAGCAACCTGACCCTGAAAGGACTGCGTCTGATTTACGATAAACAACAATCCCGTGATAATCCATGAATATCATTCAGAGAATATTTGGCAAAGAATTCCCTGTAATCCTGGCACCTATGGCCGGGATTACAGATGAAGTGTTCCGCCTGCTCTGCAAACAGCAGGGAGCAGACGGTCTGGTTACAGAGATGGTCAGTGCAAAAGCACTGTATTATAAAAATAAAAACACAGGACCGATTTTGGCCTACCAGGAATCGGAGCATCCGATTGGGGTGCAGATCTTCGGATCGGATCCGGAGCTGATGGGACAGATGGCAGGAGTACTTTGTCAAAGAGGATTTGATTTTATCGATATCAATATGGGGTGTCCCGTTCCTAAGATTGTCAACAATAAGGAAGGGTCAGCACTGATGCTGCAGCCGGAACTGGCTGGACGGATCGTCAGAGAAGTATGCAGATGTGTATCTGTCCCGGTAACGGTAAAATTCCGAAAGGGCTTTGATGAGGAACATGTCAATGCTGTGGAATTTGCCCGTATTATTGAAGAAAATGGAGCGGCAGCAATCACTGTTCATGGCAGAACACGTTCCCAGTATTATTCCGGCAAAGCTGATTGGGAGATTATCCGCCGTGTTCGGGAAAATGTATCGATTCCTGTTATCGGTAACGGAGACATTTTCCACGCACAAGATGTATTAAGAATGCGGGAAGAAACCGGATGTCACGGTGTTATGGTCGCCAGAGGAGCCAAAGGTAACCCGTGGATTTTCCGGGAAATCTCGTGCGCTCTGGCAGGAAAAGAGATACCGGCCAGGCCTTCTGATCAGGAAGTGATCGATATGCTTCTTGCCCATGCCGCGCTGAACGTGGAGAAAAAAGGGGAGAAGATGGGTATCCGTGAAATGAGGAAGCATACCGCGTGGTATACCAGTGGAATGCGGGGCAGCGCCAAGCTCCGCAAGGCGGTCAATCAGGTAGAAACATTTGATCAGTTAAAAGGGTTATTCATGCGTTGACAATCTATGGGTTGTCGATTATAATTGGTTACAGTCTGCGGTAGGGAGTCCTGCCGCATCTATGATATTGGAAGGCAAGGTGTACAATGGAAG
>CACZNZ010000624.1 GCA_902782625.1 uncultured Lachnospiraceae bacterium
GAAGTAGCTGTTCTCAATGTAGTACAGGTGACAAATATCGGTGCTTTTCTTTACTGGGGACTGGAGAAAGACCTTCTTTTGCCTTTTAAAGAGCAGACAGTCAAAGTTCAAAAGGGGGAAAGCTATCTTGTAGCACTTTACCTGGATAAAAGTGAAAGACTTTGTGCTACGATGAAAGTGTATGATTATTTAAGGACTGACTCGGATTATGAAGAAGATGACATGGTAGAGGGAACAGTATTTGGACTGAACCCTGAATACGGCGCATTTGTAGCGGTGGATAATCGCTATATCGGCATGATTCCTCAAAATGAACTGGTGAAGAAACTAAAGATAGGTCAGCGGGTGAAAGCAAGAGTCTCTTCTGTAAGAGAAGACGGAAAAATCAATCTGAGTTTAAGACAGAAGGCTTATCTTCAGATGGATGTGGACGCCTCTTTAATCTTTGAGAAATTAAAGGAGAATGAGGGATTTCTTCCTTATCACGATAAATCTGCTCCTGCGGATATCCGCAAAGAATTCGGGATGAGTAAAAATGAATTCAAGCGTGCGATAGGAAGACTTTATAAATTACACAAAATCACAATTACAGATGAAGGAATTCAAATTTGCGAATAAGTAATTAATGAGAATCGGAGGAGGATATTATGAAAAAAGAGCCTGTATTACTGGTACTTGCAGCCGGCATGGGAAGCCGCTACGGCGGATTAAAACAGATGGATCCAATAGACAGCAGAGGACATGTCATTCTGGATTACAGTGTGTATGATGCCATGAAAGCAGGATTTCGCAAAGTGGTATTTATCATTAAAAGAGAGATGGAAGAGATGTTCCGTGAAAAAATCGGAAACCGTATTGAAAAGCAAATGGAAGTGGAATATGTATTCCAGGAACTTGAAGCGCTTCCGGATGGATTTGAAGTTCCGGAAGGCAGGGTCAAGCCATTTGGAACTGGTCATGCAGTGCTTTGTGCGAAGAAAAGTGTGGACGGTCCATTTGCGGTGATCAATGCAGATGATTTCTATGGAAGAAAAGCCTTTGAGGTTATCTATGATTATCTTACAACTCATGAGGATGATGACAAATATCGATATATGATGGTTGGTTTCCATATTGAGAAAACAATCACGGAAAACGGACATGTATCCCGTGGAGTATGTCAGGTGGATCAGGATGGATATCTCACAGAGATTATCGAAAGATTGAGGATTGAAAAGAAAGACGGATCGGCAGCCTATACGCTTGATGACGGTCTTACCTGGATTCCGATTGCGGATCAGACACCGGTTTCCATGAATTGCTGGGGATTTTCAGAAAGCTTTATGAATGCTCTGGCAGAAAAATTCCCAGCATTTCTTGAAAAGGGACTGGAAGATAATCCTCTCAAATGTGAGTATTTTCTGCCGGCAGTCGTTGCGGATTTACTGGAGGAAGGCCGTGCGACGGTTCAGGTTCTGGAATCATCGGATCAGTGGTATGGTGTGACCTATCCTGAAGATAAAGAGGCGGTAGTTTGCGCCATTGAAGGGATGAGTGATCGTTATCCTATTTATCTTTGGGAGTAAAACCAGGGAAACTTTCCGGCTTGACCGGGTAATCGTACCACAGGTACAATGAAGCATAATTTGCTGGTAAGGTGGTGGGAAAGTGACAATTGTTTTGACACTAAAGGTTGGCTTGGTTCTGGTGGCAGTCTTTTTGCTGGCCGGAATCATAGAAAATAAGACAAAACAGAAAAAACTGATGAAGCAGGATGATCTTCTGGATTATGCCCAAAAAGGCTACAGGCTCTATCAACAGGAGCAAGAGGAAGAGGATAAGCGCAAAGAAGAGGAAGAGAAACGGCTCAAAAACAGGAAGTTTACCTTAAACTGTATGGTGACACATGGTACAGCTTTCGGTGGTTTTAGCGCGATTCTGCCAGATGGGCGTACCAGAAGAGGAAAGGTTTCGCTTTCCGAGATTATGATGCATGGGACACACCCTTCCGGAGGAGAATTCACTTACTATATTGAGGATCAGGGGATTGAGATCTGTGCTTCCACCCAGCCAGAAGAGATGATGATCCGCGCTGTGGATGGACATTCTTTTGAGATTCGGGAAGCAGGGAAACCGCGAGATAAAGGACTTGAGACAGAGAGAGTCCTGATTCGGAAAAACATTCTTTATTACATCATTCTCGAATCAAAGCATGAACTGTCCGTCAGGGCTGTGGAATGTGTCTGATAAACCTGACAGAGGTGAATTATGCAAAATAAAAACATTTCAGTAGTAAAAACCTGTCCCTATTGTTTTAGAGAGATCAGTAATGATGATGCCTGTTTCCTGATCAGGACAGACGGAGCAAGGTTTCAGTCTCCGGTATTTAATGAAATATTTTCTCCGAAAATGGATCAGCCATATCTGTATTTCTGGAGTTCCATGGGTATGCCGGAAGATCAGATTGATGCCAGGCGAATTGTCGTGGATAATGATACCCTTGTTCGCATGAACCAGGAACTGGCATTGTCTCAGGATGCCCTGGCGAAGAAAAGTTACGAAGAGGAAACCTGTGGGTATACATTTCATGCCAATGAGGCAGCTGTAAGTGTTTTTTCGAACACAATGCTCTGCCCACATTGCCACAATGAGCTTCCGCATAATTTCTTCTGCTATGATATGCTGATGATCGGACTTGCAGGAAGTGTTGCTTCAGGAAAAACAGTTTATCTAAGTTCACTTCTGATGAACAGCTTTGCCTGCATGCAAAGAGAGAATCTAACAGTGCGGAGCGCATCGGGCAATCCTTATGATCCCTATCGGATGGAGATGGAAAGAAATGCAGACCGGCTCATGTACGAAGGGATTTGTCCGGAATCTACCAGTAAGACTTTCCGTAAACCGCTTTTTCTTGATGTAACTTATCAGATTGAGCATCGGACATTTCATATGCTTACGGCAATTTATGACGTTGCCGGAGAGCTGATCAGAGAGAGCACGGGAACGGGGCGAACCGGATTTGTACGGTATATGGATGGGTACATATGTCTCGTGGATCCCGCACAGATGCATCTGGAGCATTCCTTTATCGGACAGTCTCTGCCTGATGAAGCAGCAGTGCTTTCAAGACTCCATCTGATGAGTCCGCAGGAACAGATCACGATACAGAAAATGAGCAATGATCATGAGAAACAGATTATGGATCAAGCTGATTTTATGAAGGAAGCAATGACCGGAGAAGGATTTTTGTCTCAGCGAAAGGCCGATGTTCTCCTTGATACCTTGCGGTCAGTTCTGGGCGAAGCCGGTTTGAAAGAAAAATATATGGCATTGACCATAGCCAAGAGTGATCTGATTGAAGATCTTGGAGAAATCCGTTCTTTTAAAGCAAGCAGTCTCTTGTTTGACAGAAGTCAGGTTTCCTACGGTTTTATGAATATGGACGCACATTTTTTACGGCAGGATATTTTGCAGCAGATTTTTGATCAGAAAGTCTTCCGTTTGCAGCGTAATCTTTCGGATTACAAATCAAGTGCCATGTTTGCTGTTTCTGCTCTTGGATGTGAGACGAAAGAAGTGATTGGCCCGGAAGGCAAGACGGTTAAAACCGTTGGAAAAGTACGGCCCATCCGAGTGGAAGAACCGGTTCTGTGGATGATAATGCAGTACATGAGGGAAAGAGGGTGGCTTGATTGAATGATCAGTTTTTTACCTGTGAATACACATGGTCAGACCATAGTATCACCGGCGGTGAAAAAGAAGGCTGGGGGATTACTTCAGTTTCCCATCCGATAGAAAAAGATTTTCTTCATGAGATGGAAAAAATTGCCGCTCCGATTCCTGCGGATTATCAGACAAAGGAAGAGACGGAGGGACTAAGCTACAGCCCTGTTTGCGGTTATGTCCGTTTTCGGTGCAGGCCAGACGGATATGGACGGGATAAAAGAAGGAATAAAAAAGTATTCCTGTACCGTATGGGGATGGAAGATGAACCGGCTGTCTATATGAAAGAACTTCCTCATGGGGAACCCGATACATTTGCCATGGAAAAAGAGTCCTTCCGGGAGATGGTTATCGATCTCGGAATGGAAAATAAACTGCCGCTTCTGCTTCGATACAGTTACGAATGTGTGGCTGGAGACGGAGATCCGGTTAATTTTTACCTGGAGGATCTCAATGCGGAAGATGCCAGAAAATCCATGTTTGTGATCCATTCGATGCTTCCTCCATCTCTGAGAAGAAGGGCAGGATATCTTGTCGCAAAACAGCGCGGACACAGCCAGCTGCCATTTCTGTTTTCGTCTGGAGCAGTGGAAGAAAGAGCCTGTCATTTGCAGGAGAGTCAATGGAAGCCGGAACAGTGTGATGCATTGGAGTCTTTATTCTATGAAAGTCTGGCTCAGGCAATGATGGAAGACAATGAGGAAATATCTAACTTTTTCGATAAATCAGAAGAGCTGATACAAAAAGATGATACGAATCTTCTTATGAAAATGAAATGGCTCTTTTATAAGATGTACCGTGACAGGGATGGAGAAATTCTCCCATTCCGATTATTAAGCCAGACATATCCGGACCTGCTTTATCAGGGAACGGAAAGCAAGATTTTGGCTGAATGTGCGGACACTGTATCTAACGATATTCTTTCCTGCAATTCCACACCTCAGGAAA
>CACZNZ010000625.1 GCA_902782625.1 uncultured Lachnospiraceae bacterium
AGATGTAAATATGATACCATACCGAGCATCCTTTATGTTGAGTTCAAAGCAGACTCATTAAAACTTTTTATCTCTCTGAGTTCTATCTTTTACAAGGTGCGGAAAGCGGAGTATGATAAAGCTGGTCAGAAACAAATTATAGAGACAACGATGGTGATGAATAAAGTTGGAGCAAAATAGCGTATGAACATTTGGATTCCTGACCATTTATTCATAAACGAAGAAAACAAAGATAATGTGTATGTTATTCTCGCCGGTATTCCTGAAACCTGTATCCGCACGAAAGGAATAAAGACATTAAGTGATGCAGTAATTGAAATAGAACAGATAGGCAAAAAATATGTTGCGAAGTATTTGAGAAATAGATAAGGAAAGTTCAATAGATAAGGAAAGTTCTAAGTTCAATATGTGTGGATATTACCATACCATAAGTGCATTATGTGTTATGATATCTGTGGAACGGAAAACCACAAAAAGATAAGAAATATGTACTACAACCACGAAGATCTCAACTATATAAACCGAGAACTGTCCGGTGTCTGGCCGGGTTGGACTGCAGTGAAGCTTCTCGGAAGAGGCTCTTTCGGCGCTGTATATGAGATCAACAGATACATCAGATCTAAAGCAGAAAAAGCAGCCATGAAAGTCATCCGCGTGCCGGGAAGTGACGATGAGATCATGCAGCTTCGGATGAACGGGGTGCCAAATGCGAGCACGGAAGAATACTACGACGACTTGATCGAAGGCATCCAGAACGAGATCACGATCATGCAGAGGCTTGTCGGCAATTCACACCTCGTATCCTACGAGGACTATTCGATCTGCAAGCGGCAGAACGGGATAGGATGGGATATCTATATCAGGATGGAATTGCTCACTCCTTTGACCGATTATATGGAAGCCTGTCTCCTTGACGAGCCCGCGGCTTTGAAAATGGCGCGTGACATCGCGCTCGGTCTCCGCGACTGCCACAAAAACGGGATTATCCACCGAGATATTAAGCCTCAGAATATCTTCATCAATGATACGGGGAGCTTTAAGCTGGGTGATTTTGGAGTGTCAAAGGCGATGCCCGGCACTCAAGGTTCCATGTCATTTAAAGGGACACTCAGCTACATGCCCCCTGAAGTATTCCATATGCAGTCTACGGATGCGAGGTCAGATATCTATTCGCTGGGGTTGGTCCTGTACCAGTGCCTCAACGACAACAGGCTGCCGTTCCTCTCGGGCAAAATAACGTCGGAGTCCATTGAGACTGCAAGGCAGAGGCGCTTTGCCGGCGAATCTGTGCCTGAACCGGCTCACGGCTCGGCGGGTCTTAAAGCCATCGCACTAAGAGCCATTGCCGCAGACCCGCAGGAACGATTCCAGTCAGCGAGTGAGATGTATCGCGCGCTGATGAGCGTTTACAAAACGGAATATACTTCATATTATCAGGCCGAATTCAGGGAGGAACATGAGCAGAACGTCGGCATCGGCGTGTCTGGCTCTGCGGATACAAATCATTCTTATTCCAACACGAGAATAGGTTCCGGTGTTGACATACTGTCCACACAAAAAATCCGGGATAATGATTTGAATAATACAAATGTCACCGGCGGCAATGATTATAATGTGAAAGCCGGCGGCGGCAAAAATCCTGACAGGTTATTCGATGGTCTACTGGGGACCCAATCCTCACCATTGTTAGCAGTCCTGATTATTTCGATAATTGCGCTGGCGGCGGCTATTGTGGCTGCAGGAGTACTGTTGCTAAGGAAACCCTCGAAGTCCGGGAGTACAGCAAACAGGGAAACAGGAAGTGTAATGTATGAAAAATCCGGGGGGGCAGAAGGCAGCAGTTCCGGGAGTGAGGAAGATGGCAGACCTGAGAGTGAGGTATATGAGGAGACCGGGGGAAAGGTTGAGGAGGAACCAGGCAATACAGTAAATGGTGGATCTGCGAACGCAGCGGAAGAGCATGGGAATGAGGATTCTTATGGTGTTAATAATGAGCCTGACAGCGAAGAACCTTTGAGTCCGGATGAGCAGGGATATATTGGAATCAACTGCACAACAGTTACCCCCGAGACGTCCGAAGCCTACAATATTCCTCCCGGCGTTTACGTGTCCCAAATCTATGCAGGCGGAGGAGCTGCGAATTCTGATCTGCGGGAGAGCGATATTATCACGGGATTTAATGGTAAAACGATCTCCTCCGTGGAGGATCTTCAGGATGTGCTGCAGTATTACAAAGCAGGCAGGAAAGTGACATTGACAGTTGAAAGAGAAGACGACAGCCATACATATAACGAGCTTTACGTCGAAGTGACGCTGGGAACTCGCGATTCCATGGGAGATTAGAAGATTAGGGTTCACGGTGACAGGCATTTTTAAACTGTACCCTGTAGAATGGACTATTTTTCTTTGCAATCGAGCAAGGATCTTAAAAAAGTCGAGAAGCGCTTTGCGCTTGGTTACCCCATGATAAAGCCGTTTTCTCAAGATGACACGTATTATACATCTGATGATTTGACGATCAATCCCTGTAAAGCCTACATTGTTTTGGTTTATGACTGAGCGAAGCACATATGATGACCAGTTGGATCCGGCCTCCTTTGATAATGAGTTCGTTTCTTATATGGAAAGCCATAATTTGGGATATGATGGATATTTTGAAGCGCTGATGGATGAAGGAACGGAGTTTCATGATGCTTTCAGATATCTTATATACCTTGTTGAAGGTGAAAAAGATAAGATCGGACCGTTAATCAAAAGGACAACCGGAAAATATCTTGACGAAATAGAGATCCCTATGACGGATGTAGAACGACAACATTGGGAAGAATACGCTGAAGTGAGCCCTGATGAATTGGACATGGAAGATATTGAACTGGAATTCCCTGATGATAAAGAATTAATGTTCCGCTTATACCTTGCATATTCTGCAGAACACGAAACTGATTCCATCTTTAAAGATTTGTCTCATGAGGATGAGGCAGTCAATGAATTCATCTATGAAGAGGCTAAAAAGCTGGTCAATCCTGACGAATACGAAAAATGGAAGATGGCATATCTTGATTCTGAATATGCAAAGCTTAAAGATTGCCGTTTTCTGACCGTCTCATATATGTTTGCAGGGATCGGTGGTTACGACGACGTTATTCCGGAAGAACAATTCGAGAGTTTCATCTGCTGGATCAATGGGAATGGCTCCGCATTCTTCACAGGAAAACAAGAATCAACAGAAGAAGAGATCAAGCTGTATATTGCAAAACATGCATATGATGATGGGCCTTCTATTATGGCTGAATGAATGGATCTGGATGCCCGCCGGGAGCATATTCCCGGCGGGCGTTTATACGTTAAGATAATAGGTGTCCCTCCCTTTCGTGCGAAAAAATTCTACTTATTTTTGCCATCCTATAGCCCCCACTTGAGACACTATACTCTTCTCATCAATTTCGACGCTTATATCCAAACAGCTTACGGATTACTAATGACTGTATAACATGGACCGGATCAGGGTTCAGAGTACTCCCATAGTTTCTCCGCATTCTCTACTAACCATTCGTAATTCTTTCTCCAGGAAGCCCTCATGCCGATTTTATTCTTCCAGATCGCATCCGGTCCAGACGCTCGACTGAGGTCGATACCGAACGTACCGTTCACCGCCCGGACCACCTGCGAAGTACGGTTCATGCCACACTGGTAGCATTTGTTGAGATTATCTGACTCGAGAATCACAGCGCAGAAGTTTTCCATTGCCCGTACCTTAAGGATGACAGACAACTTCTCACTGAAGAAAACAGGGTCGATATGACCGTGCCGGTTGATGATGATATATTTTCTGTTAGCATATGTCTTGAGCTCTTTCGCGTACAGAAGCAGCTGGACCTTCTCCGCCTTCATGATTTCCATGCCGTCCACAAGCAACAAGAAAACGTTGTTATTTCCGACTTTATTGTGATATATGCGATCCGTAAGTTTTTCAGCGGCTTTCAATATTTCTACACTACTACCGACCTGCCATGCAAACTGCACGTTCTTATTAACCGTCTCAAACTGGTTGCTGTAATCAGGTTCTGACGCTCCAGTGTCCCTGGTTATCTCGTAGACATAAAGACCTCCGGGAATGTTATGCTTTTCTGAGCTGCCGTTCAGGTTCTCCGGCTGCAGCTGTCCGCCGTTCGGATTAAAACCATACACATAATTATGCCCGTTCTCCTTTGTTCCGTCACCGCCCATGGTGACGAGTACAAAACAGTTATTCTCGATCGCGCGGGCCTTATTATATTTGAACCACTTATCATAGACCACATTTCCGCCGGTGCTGTTGACGATCACGTCAATTCCGTAAATCCCATACATTCTGCTGAAGAGCGCATGGTTACAGTCGTAGCATATAGTCATCCCAATCAGAAACCCTTTGCAGTTGACCGGATCAAAAATAGCCTGTGCCATTGAGGGATAATTCTCAAACTCCAGACAGGAGCTGCCGCACGCCGTGTGCTTAATGTATGTACTGATGCTTGTCTCATCCCCTTCCGCGAAGGCATTTGCATAAATACTGAAGATCGTATCGAATTTGTCATGGCTGCTGACAATGACTGCCTTTCCCAGTTCGCTGCTGAACTTCAGGCACAGCCCGCGGATCTTATCTTCATCTGCCTCTTTTGCAATGTCCATCTCCCTCATCTGGTCCACAAACGGCACATAACAATACTCGGGAAAAACAATTATGTCCGTCTCCGCAGATCTTAATAGAGGGAGCATCTTATCGAAGCTCTTTCGGTTCTTCAATTCATTTGTCTGGAGATACATCGCGACCTTTATGGATTCCGCCGGCTCAGAGGATGTGACCGCCGCTGTCTTAGAGTTCTCTCTTCTTCCAGTCACTTGATAAATATCGTCCACCTGCGAATTCTTTCCTGCCGCCTCCGTTACTTCTCCGATTGCCGATTCCAGGATACTGCGGAGCTTTTTTGCCGCACCTTCTTGTTTAAAATCGACCTGTCCATGCATGATACGGACAAGCTTATAGCCATTTTGCCAGCATGCGATATCTCTGACACTGTCGTAGTAGGC
>CACZNZ010000626.1 GCA_902782625.1 uncultured Lachnospiraceae bacterium
CGGTGAAACCTTCATGGCTCTTGATGATGTGTCGTTTGAGGTGAAAAAAGGCGAACGTATAGGGATCATAGGTCATAACGGAGCTGGGAAATCAACGCTGTTAAAACTAATCTCTCGGATCACTGCTCCTTCAGACGGTGATATCTGGCTCAACGGTCGTGTAGCCTCAATGCTTGAAGTAGGGACAGGATTTCACGGGGAACTTACAGGACGAGAAAATATCTTTATGAACGGTGCTATTCTTGGCATGAAAAAAAGAGAGATTGATACCAAGATAGAAGACATAATAGATTTTTCAGAATGCCGTCAGTTTATAGATACACCTGTAAAGAGATATTCCTCCGGTATGTATGTGAAGTTGGCATTCTCTGTGGCGGCCCATCTTGATTCGGAAATCATGATTATGGACGAAGTACTCGCGGTGGGAGACATGGCTTTTCAGAAGAAATGCCTTGAAAAAATGAAGGATGTCTCAAGACAGGAAGAGCGAACCATATTGTATGTAAGCCACAATATGAATACCATAAGGCAATTGTGCGATCGTTGTATTGTTCTTAATCATGGGAAAATAATCTTTGACGGAGACGTAGAGGAAGCAATTTCACTGTATCTGCAAAAAGATACGTCAGAATCGATAACGAATATAAATCTGGAAGGTCGGGAAAGACCGGAGAACTCAACAAACCAGGCACTTATCCGCAGGATTGAATTTCTGGATAACAAAAGCGGAGTCTACTCCCGAGGAACCCCGGTGCGATTCCGGTTGAGCTGGAGCACACTGAATCAGTTGCATGATGTCAGATACAGGATGATAGTTCGGTACATTGATGATACGCCGGTGGGGCTTGTCCAGTCGCCTGTACTTTGAGATTTTGAGAAAAACAGCGTTCAGGAGACATTATTTATATTTAATACGGATTTTCTTGCTGATGGAAGATATTTTTTCAGTATTGCATTATATGAGAATGATGCTGTGGGCAACAGCATCATTCTCGATCATATTACCAGGGCATTTACTATCGATATTATTTCATCTGTCGAGGACGAGAATAAGCTTGTCTGGGAGCACAGATGGTGGGGGTCTGTTACATTTCCAAGTCTTATTGTTGAGGAGAGCCATGTGATACAGGAAGGTGAGGATGATGAACAGTATTGAGATTAAGACTCCTCAAGTTTACGCAAACAGCATTTGTTACGAATATTCCATTTCAGGTGACTGGAGAGAGGCGTTTCAGGGAAAAGAGAAGTTTACGATAGAATACAGCTGTGATATAGAAAAAGTTCCTGTCGGGATCTTGATGATTCCGTTTCTGGCCAATCTGCTTCCTATGTCATGGGTTTATGATGCGGACATTTTATGTCCTGTCTGCGACAAAGATTTTTATGAAAGCATTGTCGATTTTAAGAAGGGTTACAAAGAAATGTATCCCATGATGAATCTTAAAGGCAGGCTTAGTGTCAAAGATCTCCAGGATAATGTCCAAAAGGAACAAGACGGAAGCGTGGCTTTTTTTTCTGGTGGAGTTGATGCTTTTTGCACATTGATCAGGCATCGGGAAGAGAAACCTACTTTGATCACACTATGGGGTTCGGATATATCAGTTGAGGACAAAGAGGGATGGAAAAAGGTGCAGGCGCACCTTGATGAAGTGAGTCATTCTTTTTCCGTTGATTATGTCGTTGTCAAATCATCATTTCGTAAGTTTTTAAATGAAAGTATTCTTTCCAGAAAAGTGGAGAAGAGCGGAGATGGATGGTGGCATGGATTTCAACATGGAATTGGAGTTATCTGCCATGCGGCTCCAATTGTATACACTATGGGCAAGAAAACTGTGTATTTTGCATCTTCATTTACAGAAGCGGATAAAGGGATAGTCACTTGTGCATCAGACCCGTCCATAGATAATTATGTGCGCTTTTGCGGAGCACGTGTGTATCACGATGGATATGAGTTAAACCGTCAGGACAAGATTGACAGGATTGTACAGTTTGTGGAGCAATCTGGGATCAGAGCATCCCTAAGGGTTTGCTGGGAATCAAAAGGAGGTTCAAACTGTTGTCATTGTGAGAAATGCAGGAGGACTATTCTTGGATTGTATGCAGCAGGCGCTGATCCGCGGGAATATGGCTTTCACTATAACTCGATTAGGGAAATAGGTGCAGAAATACGAGAAAACCGGTCTCTAATGGGAAATCACAAAAAGTCGAGATATTTACCTATATGGACCGCTTTCAGGAAACGATATAAACCATGGGCAGTAGATCTTGGATTAAGATGGTTCTATTTTTCGAGTTTTTCACATTTGGAGAAAGATTCGTTTTTTAAGCGAGGATATCGAAAAAGCCGTAGTTTTGCCAGAAAGGTGTTGAATAAGCTGCGATTTGGAAAAATGGAAAGAAAGAATTAATACCTTGAACACGTCGAACGACAAAGGAGCCTCATTTCTTTATTATCCGCATGCACTGACACAGTAGCCGTACGGAACATACCAGTGGTTCTGTTTCATTGATGCGAAAAACTATCGCTCCACTGTCTATTCGTAGTTTATGGCATCATACTTTATCATTGCTCGCAAAATTAGAAGACACTATGAAAAGAAAATACAACATCTTTTTTATCCTCTGCCAGGTATTCACCGGAATCCTGATCTTTGCAGTTTCATTGACCGGTTTTACAGCTCGGTACGGTTTTTCGACATGGGACGAACTGGATATAGATGAGATTATCCTTCATCTGAGAGC
>CACZNZ010000627.1 GCA_902782625.1 uncultured Lachnospiraceae bacterium
GCTCCGCAGTATGCCGTATTTGAGCCCATGTATACATCTGCATAGTTCACCACATTATCTATTGTACCACCTACCAGCATTGCGACAACGCCCATAGATCTGTCTCCATCAGAGGCCGTCGAACGAATTGTACTGGCATCTGTGGAAGACCCGATTGTAAGGTTCTTGACGGCTCCTGTAACCCTCCGCAAAAAACCTGCATGCTCGGCAGATGTCATGTTGATATTGGTAATGCTATGTCCACGCCCGTCAAAAAGGCCGTTAAATTCCGTACCGGTGGCTGTTTGTGTTACCCATGTACCACCGTCATAGTCAATATCATTTGCCAGATAAACCCGGTCACGTCCTTCCCAATTTGCATAGTCAGCATTCCATGCATCCAAATCCTCCTTTGTACGGATATAATAATATTTATAGTCGGCGCTTTCAAATTCCATTTCCTTGGCATTGAGACCACCGTTTCTGGCTACAGTGAAAGATTCATCGAGCGTCGCCATAATGGCGCTCTTAATGCTTCCCGTATGGGTAAAAATAAGTTTGAAACCATGCGTAAATGATACGGGAAGAACAGCGATGGCATAATCTCCGGCAACGAAGGTAGAGCGACCATCAGGAGTAAGAACAATTTCAGTCGAAGGATTTCCTGTCACCACATAGGAAGGGGTTGAGCTAACCGTAATGTCGACATCACCGGCCAGAACCTCTCCATTGTTGCCTTCCAGTGCAACAGAAGTAACATCATCATCCACAATTTCAAACTTCACGATACCGTACACATTCTTAAAGCGAAGGTTATTATTGCCGTCTGATACAGCCACGGCAACAAGGGCCTCTTTATCCGTACCGTCCGCCACAGCAGATTGAGCGGCAGGAAATGTGGTAGAAACAACGCTTGATGTAAGTGTAGCAGAAGAATTGTAGGGATAAAGCGCAGCATACGTAGAAGAGGGTTCGATGCTCCCTTCAAAAGTGGCAGAAGTACCGGCGCTGGCCGTATTGGTAAACTCATAATTATTGTCATCGACAAAAACAGAAATCTTATCCTGGTTGGCCCAGAATAGCTGGTATGTACTCCAATCGCTAAAGTACACTCTCGTATCTTCAACAGATGAAATAGTCTCTGTACCTGCGTACAAAACTACTTTTTTTGGCCCTGAAGCGTCAGTGTCAACAGGTTCCGCCTGCTTTGAACAAGACGACAGGACTACCATAACAGTCCCGGCAAGCAACATAAATTGTTTCATGAGCAATTTCATAATACAGTCCTCCATTTTTAAAAGTCAGTATTCCAAATGTCAGAGCCAAGTTCTTCTACATCACCAAAACTTTCCAGATTTTGACTAGCACACATGATGTTTGTGTGAATGAATAAAAATAAAAACGTTTTGGGTGGAACATACTGAATGCCCCTTTTTGTTTCCGGTGTTTTCATAACTGGTATTTATTAAATCAAATCATTTTCATAAGGTCACATTATCATTTTTAATATGGGGGCACGCGCCCCTAAAGCGCAAAGGTACAAAATAATTAGTAATATCCAATTTTTTTTGTAAGTTTGCATTATATAAGAGAGATAACAATGCTGACAATCACCAACAAGACCTATACAATATCCGATGTCGCCAAAAAGGCTGGTGTATCGCGGGCTACTGTCGACCGGGTTCTTTTCAAAAGAGGGTACGTGTCTCAGAAAACGCGTGATAAAGTACTGAAAGTAATAACAGAGTTGAACTACACCCCTAATGCCAATGCGTCATCGTTAGCGTCAAAAAGGGCTTTTCATATTGCCTGTCTTATCCCTCGGTTCAGACAGGGAGAATACTGGGAAGAAATGAACAATGGGTTTGTTGCATCAGCTAAGGATTATTCCTCTCGCAGCATCAGTGTTTCTTTGTATCATTTCGATCAAAGCGATGAAGAATCTTTCATGAATTGCTGCAAAGACATTCTTGAGTCCAAACCTGATGGCGTCATGTTGAGCGTCGTGTTCCCGGAGGCGGTTACCCGTTTTTGCAAAGATCTTGAGAAGCAGCACATAAGATATGCTTTTATCGACAACAAGATTGATAATCTTGATTATTGTCTGTATTTTGGTATAGACTCTTATAAAAGCGGGCAGCTCGGCGCGTGGCTGCTTACAAACCGCACAGAACCGACTGGAATCGCACTTGTACGTATTCGGCGCGATCAAAGGCATAAGTCAGACCCCAACCGCACAAGACGCCATGGTTTCACGGACTACATCGAGGAGCATTTCCCTGAATGCAATATCCATACGATTTTCATTGATCCCGACAATCCCGATGAAACAATGGGGGGGGTGGAAGAATTCTTCAGGGAGAATCCATCGGTTCATCATATCGCAATGACCAATTCCCGCGTCTTTCTGCTGGAGGATTATATCCGTAAGCATCCTGATGAGAAGAGGATCGTTGTGGGTTTTGATGATATCAAAAAGAATCTGGACTGTTTACGTGAAGGACTCATCGACTATCTTGTCATCCGTCACATCAAGAAACAAGCATACGACGCTTTGGCAGCATTTGCCGAGTATCTTATCAAAGACACGCAGTCGAAGCATACGAATCACTTCGTACATATGGAGATTCTCACCCAAATGAATCTGGACAACTGACA
>CACZNZ010000628.1 GCA_902782625.1 uncultured Lachnospiraceae bacterium
AGCGGATCCACAAAAGAGGAGAACATTTCTCCTGAGACCGAGAGCATCTCTCTGTCTGCTTCCAGCATCTACAGTGCTGCCCTTGCTACGGATATTGTTAAGTCTGAAGCAACCGGCGACAGTGACGCAACTACTTACAACGGCTGGAATACTGCCGTTTACACGCCCACTGCTGCGAGTGCCAGCACCTAATGTTTAATAAAATCAAGATCGGGAGCCAGGAAGTACCAATGCTGGCCCTGGCTTCCGTTGATATTTTTTATATGCACATTTTCCATGAGGATCCTATAAAGATGCAGGCTCGTGATGATTTGGATGAGGGCGACATGATCGAGCTAATGAGCAAGATGGGTTTCGTTATGGCGAAATATGCAGAGCTGAAAGACCGCAAAAAAATGCGAGAATTGAACGAAGACAGTTATATTGAGTGGCTCGAGCAGTTTGATCGCGGTGAGTTTATCGAATCACTCGAGGACATCAGTAAAACATATAACGGCCAGAGTATCACCTATTCTGAAGAAAAAAAAAGCAGCGACGAACAGACAGACCAGTGACGACGGCTCTGTTTGTGCTTCGGGCGATCCAGGCTGGACTGACTCTGTCTGATCTGGATAACCTTGAACATGGCTTTATAGCGGATATGCTGACCGAACTGGCTAATGACGACTGCAAATACCAGCAGTTGGCTACCCAGGAAGATATGGACAACTTTTAGGAGGTGAGGGAATGGCGTCAAAGAGAATTCAAGGGATCACGATTGAAATCGGGGGCGATACTACAAAACTCCAGTCGTCTCTGAAGGACGTTGACTCTCAGCTTCGGCAGACACAGTCAAATCTCAGGGATGTTAATAAGCTCCTGAAATTGGATCCTGGCAATACAGAGCTGCTGACGCAGAAACAGAAAAACCTTGAGAAGGCTATCGGATCCACGAAGGATAGACTGAACCAGCTGAAAGACGCTCAGTCTCAGGTCGAACACGGTACATCTCAATGGGATGCGTTACAGAGGGAGATTATAGCAACTGAGCAAGATCTAAAAAAACTGGAAGACGAATATAAAGAATTCGGCTCTGTTGCATCCCAGCAAGTAAAAATAGCTGGTGAAAAGCTGAAAGATGTTGGCGGTAAGATCGAAGGCGTTGGACAGGCTCTGGCTCCCGTATCAAAAGCTGCTGCCGGTGTTGGTGCAGCTCTGATGGGTGCCGGATACAAGGCAGTAACAACAGCGGACGATCTGAACACATTGGCGAAGCAGACAGGCCTCACAACAGAAGACCTCCAGAAGATGCAATATGCGTCTGACCTGATTGATGTCTCTTTTGATACCATGACAGGGGCAGTCAAAAAGCTGAAGAAGAGCATGACAGGCCACGACAAGACATGGAAAGATCTTGGTGTGTCTGTAAAGGACGCAAATGGAAAGATGCGGAATGTCCGAGAAGTGTTTTACGAGACAATCAAGGCACTCAGCAAGATTCCAAACGAAACCGAAAGAGATCAGAAGGCCATGGAGCTTTTTGGCAAGTCTGCAGATGATCTTGCTGGAATCATTGATGACGGCGGTGCGGCTCTTGATCAGTATGGAGATAAGGCGAAAGAGCTTGGTCTTGTACTCGATCAGGATACGCTCGACGCACTGAACGAGACCAATGACGCGCTTGATACTATGAAGGCACAGCTGGGCGGCTCAGTCATCCGTCTGGGTGCCACGATTGCAGAAGTTCTGGCTCCGGCTATTGATAAGGCCGCTGCAGGTATTGAGAAGTTTACTATATGGCTCCAAAATCTTTCGCCAGCCCAAGCGGAGGTGATCCTAAAAATCGTTGGGCTGGTGGCAGTTCTTTCACCACTCCTGATTATAGGGGGTAAGCTTTTGATTGGAATCGGGCAGCTGATGACTTATGCGCCACTTATTACTGGAGCATTGGCAGCTGTAAATCTTTCTCTGCTTCCAATCATTGCCACGATTGCAGCAGTGATTGCGGCTGGAGTGCTGTTATATAAGAACTGGGATAAAATCGTTGCGTTTGCAAAGAACCTTAAAAAGAATGTCACAGAAGCATGGAGAAATTTAAAGATTTCCGTTGTGACCACTGTGACCGAATTAAGGACAAGCATTGCAAACAAGTTTGAAGAGATCAAGAACAATGTAACGACTGCGGTCTTCAACGCTAAAGAAAAGTTTGCGAACACAATTGAGTCAATGAAAACTACTGCCTCTGAAAAGGTCGCAGGCATCAAGCAGTTTTTCGTGGATGGCTTTGACTCGATCAAGAAGACAATCAGCGATAAGATCGGCGGAGCTTGGGACGATTTCCGCGACAGACTGAACTCGATGAAGGAAAAAGCGGATAATATCGTTGCTAAATTAAAGAAGGCATTTAATTTTAATTGGAAACTGCCAAAGATTAAACTTCCACACATCCATGTTGAAGGAGGAGAACCGCCTTATGGCATCGGAGGGAAAGGCTCACTGCCGAAGTTCAGCATTGACTGGTATAAGAAGGCCTACAACAATCCTGTCCTGTTTACCAGCCCGACAATCCTAAATACTCCAAACGGAACGAAGGGATTCGGAGACGGAGCAGGCGGGGAGCTGGTCTATGGTCACGATCAGCTGATGAGGGATATTGCTAGAGCATCTTCCGGAGAGGTCACGATCAATGTGTATGCCACTCCAGGAATGAACGTCAACCAGTTAGCAGACAAGATCCAGAACAGGCTCACACAGCTACAAAAGCAGAAGGAGGCGGCCTATGCGTAACTGGCTTAGTTTTGGCGGCCTCGATAGTCGCGATTTTGGTGTTTATATTTCCGGATCCGGAGTGTTCAATGCTCCGGAACGGCAATATGAGATGATTGAGGTCCCTGGAAGAAACGGCGATCTGCTCGGCATCGAACGAAGGATGGCAAACATCGAGCTGACATACCCTGCTTTTATCTATGCCAAATTCAAACAGCAGATAACTGCTCTAAAATCCGCGTTTCTGGCGAAAGAAGGATATCAGAAGTTGATGGACACCTATTACCCTGATGAGTTCAGAATGGCAGTATTTGCTGGAGGCACGTCAGTGGAATCTGTGGACAGACGTAACGCAGGGCAGTTTGATCTGACATTCCAATGCAAACCACAAAGGTATTTAGTAACTGGTCAGGAAGAAATTGATATAACTACTCCGCTCAAGTTGGTCAATCCAACAGAGTTCGCTTCCTCTCCACTCATCAGAGTATATGGATATGGAACACTTGGGATAAATAGCGAATCCGTCACAATTGCTAATCAATATGCTTATGTCGATATCGACTGTGAAATGATGGATTGCTATTACCAGACAAATAATGCGAATCCATATGTAAGTTTTTCCAGTAATGACTTCCCGCAGCTCCGGCCAGGAACGAACACTTTTACAAAAACCGCAAACATATCACAGATCAAGATAGTGCCTCGTTGGTGGCACGTTTAAGGAGTGTTAATCATGGCGATTACAATCACAAGAGATTTGAACATGGTTCCAGTTGGCGTGCCACCAGTGATCCACCTGTCTCAGTATGACGATGATTTCTCACTGGTGTTTAATCTTTACAGTTCTGTTGGAACGTTTACCGTAGAATCAAGCACAACGGCAGAAATCAGAGGAACAAAAGAGGACGGATACGGATATTCTGCCAACGCCACAATTGACATTAGCAATAAAAGAGTGACCGTTGCAGGCAACAACCAGATGACAGCGTGTGCAGGCCAGAATACTTTTGAATTGGTCTTGAAGAAAAACAACAAGGTATTAAGCACGGTAAATTTCATCTTGGATGTAGAACGTGCTGCACTGGACGCAGGAACTATCACTGATCAGTCAGTCCTGAAAGAGCTTAACGCAATTATTGCTAGTGCGGCAACAGCCACACAGGCAGCAGAGGATGCGGAGGATGCAGCTGATCGGGCAGAAGAAGCAGCGCAGACTTTGGAGATAGATGACACCCTGACCCATGCCGGACAGGCCGCCGATGCGAAAAAAACCGGAGACGAGATATCTGCGTTAAGGGATGATTTAACACATGTCGGTGTGAGCGAATCAGTGAAAGTTGCTTTGCTTAGTTGTTTTGCTCATGTGACATGGATAAATGAACATGGTCAGACCTATTATGATGCCTTGGAAGCGGCATTGTATGAAAGTGACTATCCGAGAATTACTGCAACATTTAATCCGGGTATTAACATCATTTACACAGATGACAGTCTGGATACATTGAAGCAATATCTTGTAGTTAAGTATCAGGAAACAAGAGACTCGCAAGCGACCACAGTTCCATCGACTGATTATACACTTTCTGGGGTTTTGTCAGAGGGCGAAAATACTGTAAGAGTCAACTATAATACATTATCAACGACATTTATCGTTGAGGCTATTGATTTCTACAATATTTGGACGTGGAAATATTCAACAGGACAATTAACAAAGCTTCAATATGGATCGAATCCAAATCAAGATTCTTGTCCGACAAGAATAGATATTAATCCGAATGATGCAAGGCGAACATTTATTGTACAAAAGGGAAAAGCACCGTATTATTTTCACCAAGACGATCAATGGACTATTTCTCCGTACTATCCGATTCCGATCCCTGCAGGAGCGAATTATTATACGGTAAAAGGAGTGCCGACAGGATATTATTTTTACACACAAGTATTTGAATACGATCCAATAAGCGGAACATATCTTAATGCTAGGGCAGACAGTCGTTTTGCATGGACACAGCAAACAAGCGAGACTCCATTAGGACATGAGATTGTTGGGAATAATGGAAATTATTTCTTTGGCGTAAATCTGAAAGATTCTAGTTCAGCTTCACATGTAATAACAACAGAACCAACCGAATTTGAAATAGTATTTTCAACAACGGAATAGTTAGGAGGTGGTGTGTATGGTAAACGTATATGACATTGACGGAAACAGTCTTGACTATGGTTGTGTTGTTTGTCCAGAACAGTATGGAGCGTTGGGTAATGGTATATCTGATGATTCTTCTGCGATACAAAGTGCGTTAAATAACTCTGGTGTAATTCTGTTTTCCTCTAAAAAAACGTATAAAGTCACTACAACTTTACGAGTCAAAGCAAATACTGTGATTGATCTAAACGGTGCAACAATCAACAGTACAAATAAGCATCTTCTATTCAACTTTTTATCGTCTGACACATTTACTGGATATAATGGGAACGGAAATATTACAGTAAAAAACGGCACGATTATAGGAGGAGCGGTTTCATTCGGACATGGTGACGGCATACTTTTAGAGAATGTGATTTTCAAAGATTCGCTGAATGACCATTTTCTTGAGATTGCTGGATGTAGGAATTATATAATTAGGAATTGCAAATTTGTTGGTATGGCAGATGTGCAGACATCCGTATATGAATATATCAATCTTGACCCGTGTGTCCATCAAGCGTTTCCGTGGCTTGCAGATGGTTCTGCGTTCTATGATGGTACTAAAAATGATGGTATAACGGTTGATAACTGTTTCTTCTCTTTAGGTGAAGGCGAATATGCGTATGGATTCAATGCGTTTGGTGTTCATGGAATATGGGATGCAAATACCTTTCATCAAAACATTGTGTTAGTAAACAATGTAATAAATGGATTTACAGGTTGCGGACTTAGATTAAATAACATGAATAACGTGTATGTATACGGCAACAAAATCAACGTTGCGGGAGACGGCATCAGAATTGGAGATGTTGGACAAAGTACAAAAGTATTGATTAAAGCAAATGTCATCGGCGCGTCTGGTACGGCAATCACCAAAGCAAACAACAGTACAGTCTTCCAGTCTGACGATAATGATATTAACCCTATATTTGCGTAATGATTTATATGTAAATTTTTTGCTTGACCTCGCAAGAATCCGATAAATATAATAGAATGAGTATTATCGGGAGGATTGCGTAACATGAATAAGCCAAAGAATATATTCGGGAAAAATGAATCGCTTGAACTGAAAGGCATTGCAATAATTTTGATGCTGTTTCACCACTTATTTCGAGTTGCACAGTTGTTTGATGGGTATACAGTGTCGTTTTTTCCACTTAAAGAAATAAACGTTGTAAATTTAGCATATGCTTCAAAAATATGCGTATCCATGTTTGCATTCATCTCTGGGTATGGTTTGTATTGCAGTTATAAGGAAAAAACCGAAACGGCACAGAAATGGGTGTATAGGCGATATATTAAAACTTTTTCCGGGTACTGGTTTATTTGGTTGGTTTCCTTTATTGTATGTCAAATTATTGATGGTCGTTCTTCCAAAAATTTTTTTTCGAATGGACTCTATAAAGGAATTTTGTATGTAATATTAAACTTTTTCGGATTAGATAATCTTTTTGTGACTCCTTCAATGAATGCCATCTGGTGGTATATGAGTGCAGCTATTGTATTCATTATATTGATGCCGTTCATCTATAAGCAGAAAGATAATTTATTGCTTATCCTGACATGCGCCATTTTGTTACCACGTGCATTACTGGGGCATGATGGAGCTGTAATAAATGTAAGCGGTACAGCGGCATTTGCGTTTTTAATACCTTATATATTAGGATCGATTTTTGCAAGATATAGTATTTTTTTGAAATGTACGGCGATAGGCAAGAGCCGACAGGCAGTAAAAATCTACATATTCATACTAGAAATGTGGGGAATTGTTTTCTTATATAAAATGTATCATAATCTCGACAGAGGGTTGTTCTGGGAGATTCATTATGGCTTATTCCCAATAATATGTCTTCTTTTCTTGGTCGAGTTCGTTTTACCAATCAAGTGGTTAAGCAAACCGCTGATGTTCTTAGGAAAGCATTCGATGAATATGTATTTAGTACACGCCATTCTGCTGACATATGCAAAAGGCTATCTGTATTCATGCAAACATTTTGCGTTAATCACGCTCGTTTTTATTGGAGTGTCTGTTGGAATATCTCTGATAATTGAATATATGAAACGAGTGACAAAGTTCAAATACTTTATTTCATTGATAACCTAACTCACTTAAAGCAGATTTTTACACACAAAAATAAAAGAGAGGTGAGGCAATGATTCCTATTCTGTACGAATCAACAGAAACCTCTTTCACATCGAACGGTATCGGGCGGCTGGCAGATTGTGTCAGCTGCCTTGTTACTGAAGAGAGAAATGGGATATTTGAAGTTGAATTTCAGTATCCTGTCACTGGCAGGCTGTTTGATGAGATAACGGAAGGCCGGATTATTTCCGTCACTCATGACGATACCAAGACCAGACAGCCGTTTATCATTTACAGGCGGTCGGCTCCGATCAATGGTCTGGTGACGTTCAACGCCCATCATGTCAGCTATAACCTGTCTCACTGCATCCTCCAGCCGTTCACAGCTTCCAGCGTCTCAGAAGCATTCACATTGATGGCGAGCAAGTCCATAACCCAGTGTGATTTTACATTCTGGACGGACAAAGTGACATCTGGCAACTTTGCTGTGACAGTCCCCATCTCGATCAAGGAGATCCTTGGAGGTGTTGAGGGTTCTATTCTGGATGTTTATGGCGGCGGCGAATATGCTTGGGACAAGTACACTGTCAAGCTCTGCCAGAACAGGGGAACTGACTCCGGTGTTACGATCAGATACAAGAAGAATCTTACTGATCTGACACAGGAGAGGGACACCAGCGGAATGTATAACTCTGTTGTTCCGTACTGGACGAACGGAGAGGAGACTGTTACGCTGGGGACTTCCGTGGTGTCTATGTCTGGAATCAGCACAGTTGTGGCTGTTCCTCTGGACATGTCTGGAGACTTTGAGAATGCTCCAACTACCACACAGCTCCGCAATGCTGCACAAACAAAGCTGAACAACTCCGGAGCATGGTCTCCAGATGAAAATATCACAGTCAACTTTGTGGCTCTGTGGCAGACAGACGAATATGAGAACGTAGCTATCCTCCAGAGGGTGAAGCTATGCGACACAGTCACGATTATCCATCCGGAGCTGAACCTGTCTGCTCAGGCCAAGGTCATCAGAGTAGTATACAACTCCCTGATGGACAAGTATGACGAAATCGAGCTTGGAAACGCAAAGACATCTTTTGCGGACACCATCACAAAGGCAATTGAGAGTTCTGTTGTGAAGTCCGTGCCATCGATGAGCATGATGCAGGCAGCCATTGACCACGCCACTGCTCTGATCACTGGCGGGCTTGGCGGGCATGTGGTTTATACATTGAATGCTGATGGAGAGCCGGAAGAGATCCTGATCATGGACACGGACAACGTGCAAACAGCGGTGAACGTGATCCGGATCAATCAGAACGGCATTGGATTCTCTACCAGCGGATACAACGGTCCATTTACCACGGCATGGACAATTGATGGACATTTCAATGCTGATTTCATCACAGCAGGGCATTTGTCAGCCAACCTAATCAATGCTGGAACTATGTTAGCAGACAGGATCCTCGGCGGCACGATGAAGCTGGGCGGGTCTGGTAACGGCAATGGCAAGCTGGAAATATATGACGCGAACGGGAACCGGATCGGAATCATAGACAACACAGGGGCAAATATCACAGGAAACACAATTCTCCATGCTGATACGTTCTATGCGCAAGTGGGCAATTCGCATTCATATGTATTTGTAAACACATATAACGGTTTTGATTGGGATACTCCATATGGATTAAACCTTTACAAAAAGAACTCTAATGGTTACATGACAAGTCTCTGTGTGTTTGTCGAGTCTTCTGGCGGGAATAACTTCCAGGAGTCCATTGTCACGAACAAGAATGCTTTTTATAGAGCAATCACACTTTCATCTGATTCCAATATTGACACCAGCACAGCGGTCTCCGTTTCAAAGCGGTTCTTGGAATCTTTCGACAGTGACGGCTGGGGCTTGAGGTATTGGAAAGGCTCAGATTATGACTACAGATTAAATCTGAAAAGTTATAACGTGCGCTTGATGAGTGATGATAAGACTGCCTATATCGATCTGGAAGGTCGTGACGGTTATGAGGCATTTGTAATCAGAGCGGGAGAGTATGGCTTTCGTTTTGGTGTTGGCGTTGTACAGGTCACGTTCAACGGCTCCACATGGCTCAATCTTACAACGTCATCGGCTAAGAAGTACAAGAAAAACATCAAGCCAATATCAAAAGCACTTGATTACCACAAACTGCTTGATCTCCCTGTTGTTGAGTTTGAATACAGGAAAAATGCTGATGTTCAGTACATAGACTTGAAAAATCAGAAAATCCCTGGATTCCTTGCGGAGGATGTCGAAGAGATTTATCCCGCTGCATCCATTCACAATCCTCAGACTGGGGAGCTTGAGTCATGGGATGAACGGCGGATCCTTCCTGGAATGCTCGCTCTAATCCAAGAGCAGCAGAAGAAGATTGATGATTTAACTGCAAGACTGGAAGCATTGGAGGCGAAAATATGAAAATGGTCGGCAAAGGTGTGAAGTTTGAGAGGATCCGGCGGATTACCGGGTATCTGGTTGGAAACCTGAATCGTTTTAATGATGCGAAACGAGCAGAGGAGCATGATCGGGTCAAGCATAGCCTTGAAGAAAGGAGTAAGTCATGAACACAGATTTTTTTAACATCATCAAGTCACTTCACTTTTCAAGTTTCGTATGGTTACTGATCCTTCCACCGGCTATGATGGGGATCGACA
>CACZNZ010000629.1 GCA_902782625.1 uncultured Lachnospiraceae bacterium
CCGGATGGTATATATAGAGGGCTCAGAGAAAGCAAATGGAGCGCATCTGTATCGGATCGAAATGGACGCGAAAGCGCCGGAAGATCTGTATTTTGACTTCAAATTGCCGGAGTAAAAATGTAGTGATACATATCATAGTTGAAGATTGAAGGGCATATCATAGTCGATGTCCGGTGCCAGGATGAATTTAAAGCCGATTTGGGGCATAAATGCAGATGAAGAAGAGAAGGAAAAACAAAAATAAAAATATAAAACTGGATATCCTGAACCAGACAAGGGATCGGATACCTATGCCGAGACCGGCAGTGTTCCGTGATAAAAAGAAATTTGACCGGAACGCGGTGAAGAATGAGGACAGAAAAGAGTCATCGTTTCTGACAGATCATGGACAGGTAGATTGAAAATGCAAATCAGTGAATGATTGTTGGGAGGGAGATACGAGGTATGGGATTGTTTGACAGATTTAAAAAGGGCGCTGGGCAGGAGCCTTCAGATCACAATAAAGATATCCAGCCTGTTAAGAACTCAGCGGTAACCGTTTCAGAAGATAGCATTGGAGCACTTACAGAGCAGATTATCATTGAGATCGATTCAGATCCACGGCAAGAAGATACCATCACTCTGCCGATTTCGGAACTTGGCACGCTTGGGAATGTGGCTGCATCGCTTCTTCCGTCATTCAGAACAATAACACAAACGTCAACAGTTAATACGAACGGACTTTTCAGACTCGCGAATGCATCTGTCGGTGACACGTTAAAGAAAGCAAAGGATGGCAACTTTTGGGGCGCATTCAAGAGGGCCAACGGTTCATCCAAGTTTGCGAAACTGACCCAGGCCGGACCACTGGAGGTTACGACAACAACCGTAATGCCGATTGACCCGGCAACAGTCATGATAGCGGCGGCTCTTTACATAATAGAAAAGAAGTTGGACAGTATTGAGGAAACACAGAGGCAGATCCTTTCTTTTCTGGAAACGGAGAAAGAGTCACAGATCGAAGCTGATGTCAGAACGCTGGCAAGTACAATGAAAGAATTCAAATTCAACTGGGACAAAGAAGTTTTTATAAATGCGCACTATAAGCAGGCATTGGATGTAAAAAGAACAGCTGAGAAAAATCTGCAGGCTTATCAGAAAGAATTACAGGATATCAAGGTTAAGGCTCCGGTTGTGGCGAATGCAAATATAAATGCGGCCGTGAATTCGCTCTTGAAGAAGTTCAGGTACTATAGGATGTCTCTGTACCTGTTTTCCATGTCATCGTTTATCGAAGTAATGCTGCTTGGAGATTTCAGGGAAGAGCATATTCTGAAAATAAAGGAAGACATAGAGGATCGATCCATGCACTACCGCCAGATTTTTGGTGCCTGCTCCGTATATATTGAAAGAATTGCTGGTAATGCTATAGAAGCAAATATATTAAAAGGAATTGGAAACGCCGGTAAAGCGATTGGCGGTCTGATCGGAAGCATTCCTCTTGTGAAAGAAGGCCCTGTTGATGAGTGGCTGCAGGATGGTGGAGATGTACTTAAGAAAAATGCCAGAGGGATGGAAGCCGATGCAGTTAAGGCTCTTGCAGCAGCAGGAAACCCGGATACGGGAGTGTTCATTGAAAAGCTGAATGAGCTTAATCAGTTGAACAACCATACATCTGGGATTTGCTTTGACAGGAATAATATCTATCTGCTCGCGGGATAAGGCTCTTATATCGTGTTATGCAGATAATTTGACAAATCAGCATGTGCCCAATAAGCACTCCAAGGAAAGGACCCAAAACAAAACATGTTCAATGTTCACGACATTTCAAGGGACGCGTGCATGCTGCACGGTCCGCTCAGACATCTTGGTTACGACTGGTGGTGGCATTCCTTCACGGGAAGGGATGAACAGACCGGGGAGGAAAAACCGTTTTTCATTGAATTCTTTGTGTGCAGCCCCGCACTCGGCGGTGACGAGCCGGTATTGGGACAGCTCCCGGAAAACCGGGAAAAAGGGAGGAAGCCGTCCTACCTGATGGTGAAGGCGGGGGCCTGGGGTGAGGACCATGCCCAGCTGCACCGTTTCTTCGCATGGAATGATGTGA
>CACZNZ010000630.1 GCA_902782625.1 uncultured Lachnospiraceae bacterium
AACGGAATGACCATGGAAGCGATCATTGCGGCGAAAAGAAGGGCGCAGGCTTTCCATTTGTTTCTCACGATAACAAAAGCCGTCATGGAAGAGAACAACAGGGTCAATACCGTAGAAGATACCGTGATAATCAGAGAGTTCGCGAAGGATCTCCAGAAGCCCATCTTTTCCATGGCATTCGGGAAGTTCTCCAGCGTAAAGCCCTTCGATCCGATGAGGGCAAGCGGATCTCTCATGATATCGCTCTTCTGCTTAAATACGTTAATCACAACCAACAAGAAGGGGAAGATAAAGGCGATAAACACAATGATGAGGAAAACCATCATGATCGCATGAATTCTTTTCTTCCTTGCCAGAGCTTTTTCGCTGTCCTGGATCATGCTGCCACCTCCCCTTTCTTACCAATGTAAACCTGTGTTACGCCGACGATTGCGCAGACGACGAACAGAATCAGCGCCTGTGCCTGGCCGGTACCATAATTCTTGTACGTGAAGGCCTGATTATACACGTGCATGGCTGCCATGACGGAGGAACCAAAAGGTTCGCCTTTCGTCAAGGACAAGTTGACATCGTATACCATGAAGCATCTTGTAATAGAAAGGAACAGACACTGCACGAAGGAGGAACGCATCAACGGAACTGTCACGTACCAGGTAGACTGGGAGGGCGTACATCCGTCAATCTGAGCGGCTTCCATCAGGGTCTTGGATACACTCATGAAGCCTGCGACATAAATCAGCATCATATAACCGGCAAACTGCCATACGGAAACGATGATCAAAGCTGCCATAGCTCCGTTTGTCGTGCCAAGCATGGAAGTCGTTCCCTTAAAGATAGCCGGGAATGCCCGGTTAAACACGAACTGCCATACATAACCTAAAACGATACCGCCGATCAGGTTAGGAATGAAGAAGCCCGCACGGAAGAAATTCTGCCCCTTGACACCGCTCGTGACAAGGTAAGCAAGGATAAATGCTACCACATTGATCAAGACAACGGCAAAAATCGAATAGATCGCCGTACGTCCGAGAGCCTGCCAGAAGGCAGTGTCAGCAAAAGCTGCCGTATAATTGGCAATGCCGACAAAAGGTTTGGAACGTGAAACACCGTCCCAGCTGGTAAAGGTAAGATACAGACCATAGATGAAAGGAAGAATGACGACACCAATGAAAAGTAAAGTCGCAACACCGCCAAACATCAGGAACTGACTGACCTTATAAGACATTTTATTTCTATCCATGAATCAGTCCTCATGAAACAGGAGCGTCAAAGAATATTCTGTTCCCTGGCGCTCCTGCAAAAAGCTTTTCTTAATCAGCTATGCTCAGGCGTCTTCAAAAACTGTCATTCAGCAGAAACGAAAAGATCCTAAACAAACAATCCTGTTTGCTCTTTGTTGTCGAAAACACCCGATGTCTTTTTACAATCAGTGCTCTACCGGCGTAGTAGCCTGCCAGTAAGCTTCGATCTCAGCGGCAAGGCCTGCACGGTCGATCTGGTCTGCAAGATACTTCTGGAAAGAAGCACCGTTCTTTGCATAATGATCATCCGGAGCATAACGATAGTCAGCTACCAGGTTATCAGAATCAGCATAAGCCTTAACGGAAACACCGAGCGGATCAGAAACCGGAAGGTCGATGTTTGAGAATGCCGGTACCAGCGCACAGGTATTTACCAGGAAATCCTGTCCTTCAGCATCATAAACAAGCCAGTTCAGGAAATCCTTTGCAGCAGCAGCCTGCTCTTCGGAGGTCTGATCAGAATTGTCAATGAAGAAATACTTGGAACCGCCGCCAACCAGCTTGCCATTGTAAGCGTCATCGTTCTGCGGTACAGGCATCATGCCCATTTCGCCCTCAGGATCATACTCATTCAGAACGGACCAATCCCAGTTGCCGCCGAACATGAAGGCGATATCGCCGTCGGCAAGATACATTTCGGTATCTTCACGAACTGCAGCGACAGCGGAGCCCTTCGCATAGTTGTTCTCTTTCAGAAGATCAAAGGTATCCATCAGGGAGTTGTATCTCTCATCATTTGCAAGGTCGAGCTCTCCTGCATGAAGAGCAGCGATGCAGCCTTCCACATCGTCTCTCATCTCATAAACCTGCTGCAGATAATGAGCGCCTAAGGACCAGTCTTCTTTCATAACGCCGGTCGGGGTTTCCATGCCGTTCTCTTTCAGCTTCTCAAGGAGCTCTGCGAAAGCATCGTAGGTGGCATAGTCAGCAGGATTAAACTCTTCGCCGAGTGTATCCTCGATCGCAGTCTTGTTATAGATGATGCCGCGGGCTTCCACACAGACCGGGAATCCATAAACGACGCCGTCAATGGCGATAGCCTGAGCTGTATCGTTTACCCAGTCCTGATCGGAAAGGTCTGCGCCATGCTCCGGAGCCAGGGAATAGATGTCTTTCGCATCAACCATGGAAATGGTATAAGGAGCGTTGGAAGCATATCTGGTGGACATATGAGCCGCTACCGTGTCGCTGGAATAGTATACCGCAACATCTACGCCCTTTTCTGCGGAATACTGTGCAGCCATCTCTTCGAGCTGGCTTTGGATCTCCATCTTGGAGTTGAAGATGGTGATGGATACATCTGCGGCGCTTGCCGGTACAGCAGGAATCATGGAGACAGCCAGAGCTGCCGCCAGAGCCAATGATAAGGCTTTCTTCATGTTTTTGTCCTCCTTAACATGAATAAAAGTAGTTGGTTGACGCAAACCTTTACCGGAGCCTGCCGACAGGAATTCTCAAAGGTATCAGAAGCCTCAGGCCAAGCCGCGTCTTTTAGTAATACGTGTGCAGCCGGTACAAGTAACCGGTTACTTAACGATAGTTTCATATTACACCTTACAATACCTTACGTCAAGGGAATTTTAAAACTTCGGTAATTCTTACAAAATCAATCATAATATTTTGTTTATATTTCACAAATGCAATAAAGGGTAACCGGTTATTCCTTGCCAAGCTTTGACTGCTCTGTTATAATAAATGTGTAACAACTGTAATACCAGAAAATCGTACCGGAGGCAGCGATGGGAAAACAACATGTTACCTTTAGCGATATCGCCAGGTATACTAATTTTTCGAAGACCACCATTTCGCGGTACTTTAACCGCCCGGATTCCCTGACGCCTGA
>CACZNZ010000631.1 GCA_902782625.1 uncultured Lachnospiraceae bacterium
CTACTTCTGTGATAAAGGCTCCTAGATGCCCTTGATCAACATACTTTTCGGCAATAAAATTGCCCACAAAGCATGCTACCCGGTTGTCACTGTTCAGTTTCGATATGTCCTCAGTTGAAAGTCCTGCATTGATAAGGCCATCTGCCATTACTTCTTTCAGAAGTGCGACCATGCCTTTTCCTTCTTTTTTCCAGTTGCGTTCAAAATCGGTCTGTGCCCCGCCTAGAATATAAACTTTGCTCATTTTCACTACCTCCCAGATTTGAAATAACGCCTGTAGTCATACGTTGATGGCTGTACATCTGCCAGATAATGATCAACGTCGATCCTCTGACAGATCTCCGGGAGACGTTCTTTAATAAGCGCAGGTACATCTGCTACTGTGGAAAGTGCTTCGTACATCGCGAGAGGTGGGCACCAGTTGAAGCCTGTAGCCATAACATCATCAGCTGCTTCAACATTATAGCCGACCTCTTCTGTTGCATACAGACTGTAAACTATATACTTGAGAAGGAAAGTCAAGCATATCTCCGCTTCCTGGCTGTGATTATTTACCAGACGCTCGAAAGCCTTGCTGTAATCGCCCTCTGCTATATATTTTTTCATTTTATCTGCAAACGGGAAGGCATAAGGAATGACATCCCTGTATAAACCTGTATTGATGTCGTACACGGTCTGCCGTCTGAACCCGTTATCATACTTTATAAGTTTATACAGGCCGCCTCCGCTTTTACGTCCGAGTTTTCCGTCTGAAACAAGCTTCTGTACATATTCAGGCAGTACAAATGTCTCATGCGCATAATCGTGAGTATTGTCGTAAAGGTTATCTACAATAGCCTTATGAACATCCAGTCCGACAAAATCTGATGTATTGATCGGGGCCATGGTACGGCCCGTAAAGGATCCGAGAAGCGCATCTATATAATCGATACCGCCATTATCCTTATACTTTTCGGCATATTGAAGGGCTTCATTGATAAACTGAAAGCCGATACGGTTTCCCAGAAATGCCGGAGAGTCTTTTACTTCTACAACTGTTCTTCTCAGTCTTTTACTCAGATATTCCTTAAGCTCTGCCTTCAGCGCTTCATCTGAATAAACGGTAGGCGTCAGTTCGCACAGCGGAAGAGTATATGGAGGGTTAAACATGTGAATGCCAAAGAAGCGCCCGCGAAGTTCCTCCGGATAGCACGAAGCTATTGCATTTATTGACAGTCCTGATGAGCCTGTACCGGATATTGCATGCGGCTGAAGAACTTTGCCTACTCTTTCTGCCATCTCCTTTTTTACCGCCAGGTCTTCCTTAATGCTCTCAAAAACAAGGTCGGACTGTTTTACACATTCCTCCAGCATTGAAAAATCTGCAGGAATAAGATTCTGCGAGATCGCATCCGCCTTAACCGACTTAACAATACGTGGTATGTTCTTTTTCACTTTCTCAATATCACGTCCGACGCAATATACTTTTGCATTTCCGAAAGATGCAAAAATTCCTGCAATATTTGCGCCCATTGTACCTGTTACACCAATTACTGTTACAGTTTTAATATTCACATATAACCTCACTCGAAAAACTTTATGGCTTTAGCTGGACTTCCAACAGCTGTACACTTATCTGGCAAGTCTTTTACAACAACAGCGCCTGCTCCAACGATAGTACAATTACCTATTTTTTTCCCTTGAATAATCTGCATGCCAGTACCAAGTTCTGAACAAAAGCCAATGTATGATTGCCCTGAAACATTAGCACTTGGATACATGGTTACAAAGTCACGCAGCACTGCATCATGTCCAATTGTGCAATCTAGATTAATGATTACGTGTTTGCCAATTTCAATATTTACTGTAAGTATTGTATGTGCACAAATAATAGAACCTTCACCAATCTCAATAAGGTCAGACTTTTCTACAGAAGGGTCTATAAGTACACCATATTTAATATCAGGATTAATCAGTTCTAAATGTTCAATTATCTTTTTCCTTATTTTTGACGATCCAACAGCACACACATAATATGCGTCAGCATAACTCATAATGTCATCAGTCTTCCCTAATACAGAATAGCCATTAATTACTGTGTTTTGAATACTGTCATTATCATCAATGAAACCTAGTAAATTCCATGTTGGATGCTGCAAGTTTATTCTCTCTACTAACCACGCTACTTCGCGACCAAAACCACTAGCACCAACAATTATTAAATCTTTCATCTATCATTTGCCTCTCTTATTCAAAACAACTCCTTATAGTCGCAATAATTACTTCCTGCTGCTCCACTGTCATCTTATTATCGCTTGGCAAGCATAGTCCTCTCTCGAATATATCTGCGCCAACATCAACAGCACCAGTCTCCTGAATATAGGCATTACTTCTTGCCCTACCATTTCCTTTTGCGGTGATGAATGAATTTGTTCTGTACATTGGCTGCATATGCATCGGTTTCCAGATCGGTCTACCCTCTGCATTTATGCTTGCAATAGCTTCGAGGATCTCAGTCGGGCAGCTCTTTCTTTCTTCAGAGATATAGAGAGCATCCTTTTCCCCTCTAACCTGCTTGCACATTGCATCTTTATCAATGATCATGCAACTAAGCCAGA
>CACZNZ010000632.1 GCA_902782625.1 uncultured Lachnospiraceae bacterium
AGCAGGTTGAACTGACAAGCTCCAGGATGGTAAAGAGCATCAGATCCGGATACTCACAGGAGAGATGACAGATTCTCATCCGTTCCATATAGTACTCGTAAAAATCCCGGGATTCTTCCGGGATATTTTTTTGCAGTGTGGTCATGAAGATTCCCCAGGAAAGATTCTTGGAAATAAACTTCAGCAGCCCGGGATCTTTTGAGAGCACCCTGACAAAATAATCCACTACAAAGAGAATGATCTCATTAAAATCCGTCAGCTTCTGTGCAAGAAGTTCATTATGTGCCCCGGAGAAAAGCTGTCCGGTCTTATGGATCACAAGACGGTCCCGAAGATCATATTTATCTTTAAAATATAGATAAAAAGTCCCTTTTGCCAGACCTGCCCTTTTAACGATATCGGAGATCGTGGTTTTGGCAAAGCCTTTTTCTCTAAATAGTTCAAAGGCAGTCTGAAACAGCATATTTTTTTTGATCAGTTTGTTGGTAGCCACTTTGCTCATGGTATAATAACCTTCCTGTGTAAAAATCTCTATTATTGACATTATGGACTGATTGGGGAAGAAATGTCAACTAAAAAATGACTAAAGTTCATTTTTTACTATTGACCAACAGTCATTTTCGGCTATAATATAAAAGGATTAGAAAACTAGGAGGAAAAAGTTTTGATTCGATTAGGAAAATGGATTGCAAAATATAAGCTGATTGTGTTGATTATCGGTTTTGCATTACTGATTCCTTCTGTCATCGGAACGATTGGCACCCGTGTAAATTATGATCTTCTCAGTTACCTGCCAAAATCACTGGAAACAGTGAACGGACAGGATATCATGGTGGACGAATACGGGATGGGTGCCTTTTCCATGGTAATTGTGGAAGATATGGAACTCAAAGATGTGCAGAAGCTTAAGAAAAAAATCCTGAAAGTAGACCATGTGAAAAATGTTCTCTGGTACGATGATGTAGCCGATATCAGCATGCCTGTAGATATGATTCCGAAAAAACTGCGGAAAGCATTTTTTAACGGAGATGCCACGATGATGATCGCCCTGATCGATGACACCACTTCGTCTGATGAAGCGATGAACGCTGTGGCGGACATGAGAAAGATTGTCACAAAACACTGTTACATCAGCGGTATGAGCGGTGTGGTAAACGACATCAAGGATATCGCTCTGGAGGAGCTCCCTATGTATGTTGTGGTGGCAGCTCTTTTATCGTTGCTTGTTCTTGAGCTTACCGGAGAGTCTTTCCTGGTGCCGGTATTTTTTCTGATGAGTATCGGAATTGCTATTTTGTATAATCTGGGGACAAATATTTTTCTGGGGCAGGTCTCCTATATTACCAAAGCGTTGACAGCTGTGCTGCAGCTTGGGGTAACGATGGACTATTCTATCTTTCTGCTCCACAGTTACGAAGAGTTCAGGGAAGAATACTCTGATAAGAATGAGGCCATGGGCCATGCAATCGCTGCTACATTTTCTTCGATCGTAGGAAGCTCGGTCACAACGGTGGCAGGATTTGTTGCTCTTTGTTTTATGACATTTGCCCTCGGACGGGATCTGGGTATTGTCATGGCTAAAGGCGTTTTGATCGGTGTCGTGACCTGTGTGACAATCCTTCCGGCACTGCTTCTGTTCTTTGAAAAGCCGATTGAGAAGACCAGGCATAAACCCTTGATTCCGGTAATGGATAAGTTGAGCGATCTGATTGTGAAGCACCGTTATATTGCGATCGGTGCATTTCTGATTCTTCTGATTCCTGCCGTCTATGGCAATAACCGTACAAAGATTTATTATGACATAGCGAAGTCCCTTCCACAGGATCTTGCCTGTAATCAGGCTACCAAAAAGCTGGAGGAGACTTTTCATATGAATTCGGTCTACATGGTGATGTTTGATAAGGATCTGCCTACAGCGAAAAAAACCGCCATGAGTGATAAGATCGAAGAAATCAAAGGGGTGAAATGGTGTATCGGGATGAATACCATGGTTGGCCCTGCTGTTCCGGAATCCATGATTCCAGAAAAACTACGAAGCAAGATGCAAAGCGACAAGCATGAAATGATGTTTGTCGGGTCGGAATATCAGCCAGCTACAGACGAGGTCAATGCCCAGATCAAATCCGTAGGTCGTGTTACCAAAAAGATAGATCCTACGTCTATCATGATTGGCGAAGCGCCGCTGATGAATGATCTGCAGGATGTAACGGATGTCGATATCCGTAATGTCAATATTGCTTCTGCAGCAGCGATCTTTGTGATCATTATGCTGTTGTTCAAATCGATTTCCCTTCCGGTGATCCTTGTAGCGATCATCGAGTTTGCTATTATATTAAACATGGCGATTCCCTACTATATGGGAACCGAGCTTCCTTTTGTGGCCAGTATCGTTGTCGGTACGATCCAGCTCGGAGCAACGGTAGATTATGCGATCGTCATGACCACACGCTACCTTACGGAGAGAGAAGAGGGCAAAGATAAGTGGGAGGCAGTATCTCTGACACACAGAGCGAATATCTTATCGATATTTACCAGTGCGATGAGTCTGTTTGCCGCTACTTTTGGGGTCGCCCTCTATTCCAGGGTGGATATGATCGGATCGATCTGTACCTTACTGGCGCGTGGGGCTTTAATGAGCATGTTTATTGTTATTACACTGTTGCCGGCACTGCTCCTGCTTTTTGATGGTGTCATCTGCAGGACGACAATGGGAATGAGACAGAAAAATGGAGGACAAATATGAGAAACAGGCATTTTGTAAAAATGGGAGCCAGAGCATTTGCAACGATCATGAGTGTAGCGATGGCGGTTACATTTGTCATGCCCGCAAACCTGCTGGCCAAGGAAAAGAAGGACGATAAGACTGAGACTGTCTATGTCAATGCCGGCACGGACGGAACTGCAGAAAAGATCACAGTGAGCAACTGGCTCAACAACGAAGACAAGAATGCAGATATCCAGGATTTCACAACTCTGCAGAACATTAAAAATGTGAAAGGGGAAGAAATCTATGAAGAAAATGAAGACGGAACCATAACCTGGAAAGCAGGTGGTAATGACATTTACTATCAGGGTGAATCTAATGAGAAGCTTCCGGTAGGGGTAAAGGTGACGTATTATCTTGACGGAAAAGAGATCGATGGAAAGGATCTGGCCGGAAAGAGCGGCAAAGTAAAGATCCGTCTGGATTATTCCAATGATTCTTTTACCAAGGTAAAAGTAAAGAATAAATCCTACACGATTCATACACCGTTTACGGTAATTTCTGCCCTGATTATGCCCGGAGAGCATTTTTCCAATGTGCAGGTAGAGAACGGGCGGGCTGTCAATGACGGAGATAAGAATATCGTGATCGGGTATGCAATGCCCGGATTAAAAGACAGTCTTGCACTGGGATCTTATAAAGAACTTGATGATGTTGATATTCCTGAATATGTGGAAGTGACAGCAGATGCCAAAGATTTTGAACTTTCAATGACAGCTTCTGTTGTAACGAACGGAGTGCTTGGGGATATCGATACCAAGAATCTGAGCGATCTTGATGATCTGCAGGAGGATATGGATAAGCTGACGGATGCTTCTGCAAAACTTGTGGACGGATCCAGAGAACTTTCTGACGGTGTCGGGACACTGGCTGATTCCTTTGGGACTTATGCCAAAGGAATGGGCACTGCCAACAAAGGATCAAAGGAGTTGTCAAAAGGTCTCAAAACGCTCAATGCTAATTCTTCCAAACTCCTTACCGGGGCTGATGACCTGAAAGACGGGATCAAAGAGCTGAAGAAGGGATCCAAATCTTTAAAAGACGGTATTAAAGCATATACAGAAGGATCGGCCTCCTTAGAGGATGGTATCGAAACTGCGAATAACGGGTCAACGACACTGGTGTCCGGTGCAAAATCATTAAAAAACGGGGTCCATTCCTACACTGCGGGTACCAATGAACTGGCAGGCGGGATTTCACAGCTTCATGGAGAGACCTCCAAGCTTAAGAATGTGCAATTCCCGGATGAGGATTCAGTAAAAGAGGTCATTACAGCTTTGACAAAAGTCAAAAATGCTGCGGACAATATTGCGACCCAGACTGGCGCTCTTCAGAAGGCGGCAGGCAATATCGGCAATCTTGAAAAAGACTTTTCCTCTCATTCAGGGGCTCTTTCAGGACATATGCAGGATCTGATCTCCCATGCATCGAATCTGAAAAAGGAAGCGGAGGATAAGGCAGAAAGTTCAGCAAGGGAATCAGCAAAGAAAGCGGCGCAGGAAGCAGCGAACAAAGCAGTCTCGAAAGCCAATTCAGAGCTGAAATCCAAAGTGAACAAAGCCAATGAACAGGTGAAATCCGTCAAGGAAACTGCGAATTCGAAGCTTGGCAGTGCCAGTGATAAGATGAGTAGTGCAAAAAACAAGTTGAGTTTTAATACGGATGGAATGACATCGGAACAGATTGCCGCAGTGAATGCGGCAAAAGAAATCCTTTCCGGAGGAGCAGGAAGTGTAGATGCAGATGAGATCTCCGCAGATGAGATTTCTAATGTGGATGTAGGAGATATCAGTGTCAATGCCTCCATCAACATGAGTGTGGATAGTGATGTATCCAATATAAAAAGTGATCTTCAAAAGATCAAGGGAACCTTTGACAGTGCCCATGGTAATCTTTCTGAGATCTCCGGAAAGGCTTCTGCTCTGTCTGAGAAGTTTGAAGAGCTCCAGTCAAGAGCCCAGGAAGTAAGTAAGAAAGCAGAGGCTTTAAACGCTGCCCTTAAGCAGCTTCCGACTCTGAAAGGAAAGCTGAACGATCTTGTCAGTGCAGTTGATAAAATGGATGCCGGTGCGAAGAAACTGAAATCCAACAGCAAAGCACTCAATGACGGAGCTGACCAGGTAGCAGGTGGAGCAAATACGCTTTCTAATGGCCTGGGTACTCTTTATAACGGTGCAAAGAAACTCAATAAGAACAATAAAAGTCTGACAGGAGGAGCAACAGCACTCTATAACGGAACGAAGAAGCTCTATACAGGATCCGGGACCCTCTACAGTGGCTTTGATTTGTTTGCAGACGGTGTAGGGCTATCTGCGAAAGGTGGAAAGCAGCTGGCAGACGGTATGAGCAAACTGACTTCGGCAACCGGTAAGATCGACAGTGGCATCAATGTTCTTCGGGACGGAGCCGGCCAACTCGCGAACGGCATCGGAGAATTTGATGAAGAAGGAATCTCCAAACTTGCCGATCTTGCAGGCGATGATCTGCAGAATGTCGTGGATCATGTCAAAGCTGTAAAAAAAGCTGACAACAAATACAATACTTTCAGCGGTAAAGCAGATAATGCTAAGGGAAGTGTGAAGTTCATCATAGAGACAGATTCAATCGGTACAGACGAAGAATGATGAAAAATCGCTTGCACTTTTGCATAGATACTGTTATAATGGCATAGATAACTTTTTGATTAAAGAGTGGGCGAAGGCCCACTCTTTTCTAGTGTGGAACCATTTTTACCCACACAGCAGGTCGTAAAGAAGGTGAGACAACATGAAAAAAACAGAGATTGTTGAAAGAACGGAGAAACTGGTCCTTCCGATTATTGAGGAGAATCAATTTGAGCTGGTGGATGTAGAATATGTGAAAGAAGGCTCTAATTGGTATCTTCGTGTTTTTGCTGACAAAGAGGGCGGAATCAATATCGATGATTGTGTGCTGATCAGCAGGGCACTTGAGGCAGAACTTGACAGAGAGGATTTCATCAAAGATGCTTATATCCTTGAAGTAAGCTCACCGGGACTCGGACGGAAGCTGAAAAAAGACAAGGATTTGAAACGCAGTATCGGGCAGAAAGTCGAATGCAAGCTTTTCAAGGCTATCGACG
>CACZNZ010000633.1 GCA_902782625.1 uncultured Lachnospiraceae bacterium
CGGTTTTATCCATTATTCCTGTTTTATGTATTATATACAATGACTTTGCTTTTATTCATAATATCGTTTTAACCCTTCCATGATCCGTGAAAAATCAATCCTGCACTCTCCACCGGAGATAGCAATCGGAATCTCAGCGTCAAAATCATAAGTCAAAGGCTGATACTCCTCCCCCTCGAAGCAATGAACCGTCACGGTTCGGTATTTGGGATCAACGATCCAGTATTCTCGCACCCCGGCATTCTGATACTTATAAAGTTTCAGGATCATGTCCTTTGACCGGGAAGATGGCGACAGAATCTCTACCACAAGATCAGGCGCTCCTTCATATCGAATTGCATGAATATCATACTCCCGGCAGATTACCAGGAGATCCGGCTGAACCATGGTATAGTTATCCATATCAAGCCGCACATCACAGGGTGACAGGTAGACTTCACAGGGCATGCCATGTCTGTCTGAACATTCTCTGAATAGAATATACAGATCACCGAGGATCTTTTGATGAATCATGGCCGGCGCTCCCATGTCATAAAACTTCCCGTCGATCAGTTCGACTCTCTGGTCATCCGGCAGAGCATAATAATCATCGATCGTATATCGATGGTCTGTCTTATAGGCAGGGACAGAATCACAGACTCTGTCAATCATCCCGCTTTTTTCATCATAATCTGGATATGTCACCGTATCATGTTTCTCCAAAACCTGATGCAGTGCTTCGATCGTAAGCCTCCTGGGTGCTTTGGTCACCCCTCCAAAGATCTTTTGGACAGTACTAAGAGGAAGTCCGGCCTGTTTTGCCACCATCTCATTCGTCAGTCCAAGCTCTCTCTTCCTTTTCTTCATCTCTTCAATCGTCATACTGCATTCTCACCCCCACAAATCTACAAAAACAATAATATACCGGAATCATTCCATTTGGATATACCTATATTATTCCATATGACTGTTTTTGTCAATTTAGTGTTTTTTATAATACTCTTTTATGGAATTATCTTTGATACCGTTTCAGGATTCCTGTCACTGACCGGTAATATCCGCCGCCAAACAGATTGAGGTGATTTAACATATGGTAAAGATTGTATAGATCCCTGCGGTCATCATAATCAGGCGAGATATCCGCATATTCCCGATAAGCCTGATAAAAAGAAGCTGAAAATCCACCGAAAAGTTCTGTCATGGCCAGATCAGCCTCCCGATATCCCACATAGACAGCCGGATCGATCAGCCATGCATATCCGTCCGGTCCGATCATGTAATTTCCTCCCCACAGATCCCCATGAAGAAGTGAGGGGTATTCCGGTTCTTCCAGATATTGATCCAGGTGATCCAAAAGTCTTATCACAGATTTTCTGCCTGCATCATCGAACCAGTCCTGTGCTTTCCGAAACTGCGGAATCAGACGGCAGTCTCTGAAAAATGTGATCCAGCTTTCCCTTGGTGTATTGATCTGCTCTCCGGCACCGATGAAATTATCTTTCTCAAAACCGAAATTCCCGCCGGACACATAATTCTCTGTGTCAACCTTATGCATCTGTGACAACTGCAGGGCAAACTTTTCCCAGTAATCTTTCTTTTTAACGGATCCGTCCAGATATGGCATGAGCAGAAAAGAAAAGCCGGCCTTTTCATCGATTCCGGATGCAAGAATTTCCGGCACAGAGATCGTACCTGTCTCAGCCATGGCCGCAAGCCCATCACATTCCGCCTCAAAAAATGAAACATTATTTAGGGAATTCTTTTTCATGAACAGCTTCTGTCCATCAGAAAGACTCAGACAGAAGGCCTCATTGCAATCGCCCCCTGAAACAGGGTATTGACTGATGATTCTGGTATCAGTTCCGTAAAGATTCCTTACAGCTTGCTGTGGTGATAACCTTTGCATGTGATTGTTCGCTCCTTTATTTCGCTAGTCTGACAAGTCAATGTGTAAAAATACTTAAGTACAGCCTCTTAACACTCCTGCCTGTGGCAGGTCACCTCAAATACATCATCCAGACATTTTCTTGCTTTTAGAACAAATGGAAACCTGTCATATTCGATACACAGAATATAATCCTTTACAGGAAATACATCCTTCCATTTTATATCGAAAAATTTGAATACAGAAGGTTCCTTGGTTAGCGTATAGATTTCCTTACCCATATCCATTTCTTCCCCGGCAAGCAGACTCTTTATATAACGTGCGCAAAGTTCATCTTCCGGAGCCGGAATCGTTCCTGAATTACCCATGCATACGAGAGAGACCTCTTCCGGAGATGTTTGCTTAAGATACGAAGCAATCGCCGAGGCGTTAACAAGACTTCCCGTGAGAAGTTCCGTCGCTCCGGAAGCACTTGCATGAACCAGTCCCTGTGTGCCCGCACTAGTTGTGTGGATGACCGTCTTTTCCTTCAGTTCAGCCCGTTCTGTCTGAGAAGGAGAATTTCCGTAATCGAAGCCAGGAAGGATGATTCCGCCACGTTCACCGACCATGATATAATCCGGATGATCCCGTTTCAGACGCCTTGCAGTCTCTTCCTCTCCCACTGCAATTATCTTTTTTACCCCTCTGGAAAACAGGTAACATTCCAGAGAAAAGGCCCGGAACACATCAATGACAACCGTGGTTCCTTTTGCGCAATCTGCACCTTCCAGTAAATGTAATATTTCAATATTCATAAAAAATTTCCTCAAAAAACAGGGTTGTTATACTTCGTACAACAACCCCATAAAATTCAGCTATCTTACATGATATACTTTTGTGAACTATCGCTTACTCGCCTTTGTCATAGTATGCAGTCAGCATAACCTCGACAACTTCCTCGATGGAAGGCTGTCTTGGATTCTCCGGCATACCGGTGTCTGTCATCGCGTTCTCAGCGATTGCTACTGCATCATCCGGATTGAAATCGGTATCTGAGAGCTTCGGAATCTTGATAATCTTCTCCAGTTCCTCAACAAAAAGGATGGCACACATCGCTGCCTGTTCCGTGGTCATGTTGCCGGTGTTAAATCCAAGAGCCTTGGCAACATCCGCGTAACGATCAGCGCAGGAGCTCATGTTAAAGCGCATGACATAAGGAAGCATGATTGCGTTCGCTACACCGTGAGGGGTATCATAGAAACCGCCAAGCTGGTGGGCAATAGCATGGACCATACCAAGACCGGCATTGGAGAATGCCAGGCCGCCCATATACTGTGCCCAGCACATCTGGGTCCGTGCTTCCATATCGGAACCGTCTTTCACTGCCCGGGCAAGATACTGGCCGATCAGGCGGATAGCTTCTAAAGCAATGCCGTCTGTAAAAGGACATCTTGACTTAGCAACATAAGCTTCAAGAGCATGGGTTAATGCATCCATTCCGGTTGCAGCAGTCAGTGACGGCGGCATATGAATCATCATGGA
>CACZNZ010000634.1 GCA_902782625.1 uncultured Lachnospiraceae bacterium
GGTCGATAAGGCCGGTCTGGAAACTGTGTCCGGATTTGAGTTCGTGACGGATGGATTTAGTGAATTCGTTCTGAAGTATACGGTTGAATTTCATCATGGTGGAGAAGAAGTCGTTATAGATGGCGGTAGTCAAATTCTTCTTTCAGATCTAATAGTTAAACTTGGATTGATGGATGATGCTGGTGCATATATCAACATAAATGAAGTTGAGAATGTGGAATTCTCGGATAGTGAACTAATTAATGTAGAGGAAGTTCATGGTATAGTTATTGTTAATGGTGAAACTGTCGATGTGGGAGAAAAGGATTTCCTGATCACAAGCCGTATACCATTTACTAGCAATGAGCAAATGATTCTTATTCTTAAGGATCAACCTAATTTCGTTATAGAAGTAACAGATGATAATGGGGTTTGGAATCTTGGAGACAGTTCTCTTACAAATAGCTTCAATGTCAGTGTGGACTCTTCGGTTACGGAAAATGAACAAGAGAGAAGTGCCACCTTTAAACTATCATTTACTTACTCCCTCAAGGAAGATGTCGTAAGGGCGATTGATGCTTATGATAATACTTTCTCTCTGGAATATGATCTGAGCAGTTTTCTTGAAAATGCACCGGTCACGATAAATGATTTTACAAACGGAGTGATTTCGATTGGATCCCGTAGATTAGGCACATATTCGGTTATCAATAATAAAGTCACTTTGACATTTACTGACCCATCTTATTTTGACGGAAGGACGTCATTTGTTGGATTCTTTACTGTAAATGTGGAAACTGATGAGAGTAAGATTGACAATGAAGGAAGCTATTCTTTCGTATTTCCAGGGATAACTGATACTATTGATATTAAATATAAAAAATCTGTGGAGGATGGGAGTAAGAGCGTATATGCTAATCCAGACACAGATGGAAACTACAGGCTTCACTATACAGCGATTATAGTTGTAAATTCAGAGCTTGATTCTCTGAGATTTTTTGATACACTGGGTGGACTTCAGACCCTTGATGCCAGCAGTGTTAAAATCAATTATCAGTCTGTGTCCGTTTTACAGAATGGACAGGATTTCTCGTTTGATGTTGGGAGCGCATTAGGAAAGTCGACAATTGCAAAAGGAAATTATCAGGTTAATTATGAAACAATAGTTACTGCTGAACAGCTGAAAGCAATGACAGCAGACAAGACTACGGAAACCAATACGGCTTCCTGGAAAGTAAACGGGGACAAGGATGTCCCAGGTGGCAGTACAAAATATGAAATTGAAAAACCGAAAGAGCCAATTCCTGTAACAAAGACTGTGAGCGCTGATTCTGCGCAGCCGGGAGATATTATCACTTACACGGTTACATATGGTAAAGATACAACTGAATTGTCCGGCTTCCGCATTGCAGACAACATTACAGATGTTGTTATTCCACAGGGTCAGGTGACTTTGTCCTACAATGGGCAGACACAACAAATTGATTTTGAAAATCAGGATTCTAGTTATAGCAAGTATAATTCAACTACTTTGTATGATTATACATTCCCGAGCGAGACACAAGGATATGGACCTGTCACGGCTACTTATTCGGTAAAACTCATTGATAATGATACTGCAAAGGCGAATGGTATCTATAGTGTTTTTGATGTTGTTAATACCGGTATAGAACATCGGCAGAGTACGTCTGATACGAAGACAACAAAAGTGACTTATGATAAGGAGCCGACATACACAGTCACAAAGACAGAATCCAGTATTAAGGATTCTGATGGTAATTGGATTCCCGGAACAGAAATCAGCTATACCCTAACTATCGGCGATAGTGATACAGACATGGCTGGTGTATTTATTAAAGACGAAATGACAGATCTGCAGATTCTGCAAGAAGATGTCATGATCAAAGTCGGGAACGGCAACCAGCAGAAATTGAATGATTATGTTCCCGGAGCAGTAAAATATATTGATGATAACATCTACAGTCCGAACGATGTGATGCTGTTTTATTTCAATATGCCTTCAGATGCAGGAAAAGGTCCTGTTATGATTACTTATACAACAAAGGTTATCAGCCAGGATCAGGCAACGAGTAGCAATATCTTTGGTGAGAAAGAGATCAAGAATACTGGACATGGCGGTAATCAATCTAATGGTACATCAGGAACGGGTGTCTTCGATGATTATCCTATTGACAAGGATGTAAAAAAGGAAGGCTCATCCATAAATCATGGCTCCGCTGCAATGGGGGATTTTATTCACTATGTTCTGACTTATGGTAATGAAGGCATGAATCTTGCAGGAGCGGTGATTAAAGACCAGATGACAGACCTTCAGAAGCTGGTGGGATCTGTAA
>CACZNZ010000635.1 GCA_902782625.1 uncultured Lachnospiraceae bacterium
CAGATCCTTCGTCGGACGGATATGAGCCTGTCTATGGCCGATGGTACCTCCTTGAATCAGGGGGCCATCCTCTCGGCTTTGGCAAACTTACAAAAGCCGCATTGAAAAACAAACTTCCACAGGGCTGGAGACGATCTTAGAAGATCATTTGGCTGCTGTCGTTGCTTCCTGTGCCTGTGTAGCTGCCTCTGTGGCAGCTTCACTGGAAGCACCTGCTGCATCCGCCGGTGCAGTCTGTGTTGTGCTCTCTGCTTCTGTGGATTCTTCTGAATGAAGAACAACCTGCGCAAACAGATCCTGGTCAACATTCTTCTTGAAATCCCAGTCTTTTTCGAGATCCTTGGTCCAACCGTCATAGGTCTCCTGGAAAACTTTCTGCTGTCTTTCGGCAATGATGCCTTTCTTCGTCTCTTCCGTCGCAGCTTTATCTGTAAAGGCATCCAGACGGAAGACCACATAACCGTTATCACACTCCATCACCTTCGGATAGAGCGCTCCGTCTTTCATTTCTTCCACTGCTTTTTCGAAAGCCTTGCCTTCTTCGGATTCGCCTTTTTTGAAGGTCTCTGTTACATTGGTATATTCCTCTGCCTTAGCAGCATCCTCAAGAGTCGTGCCCTGGTTGATCTTCGCCAGTGCAGCTTCTGCCTTCTTTAAGACTTCCGCTTTCTCTTCTTTTGTCATCTCCTGGCTCTGACCCTGATCATCTGTCTTGGTGGTTTCAAAAACGATCCTGCTTACCTTTGTTGTCCTTGCCTCCTTATCAGAGACATTGGTATCTGTATCCTTAACCATCTCTTTTTGTACCTTGGACGCAAGTGCATTGACCTCATAAATCTTTTGTACATCTTCAACCTTACCGCCGCATTCTTTCAGAATCTCTTTTCCCTTATCCTGTTCTGCAAATGCTTTGGCATATTTCTCACAGTTTTTCTTATCCTCTTCACTGAGAGAACACTTTAATTCTTCGGCCTTATTGTTCAGAACAATGACCTGCTTCATCTGAGAAACAGCCTGTTGCTTGATACTGTCTTCAAATGTCATCGCATTGCCATCATCATCGGTACCAACGGACATCGTCCAGAAATTCTCTCCGAAGTAGCTGGAATACGTCTGCTCATAGTTCGCTGCGAGCATCTTGACATAAATCCAGTATTCTTTCAATGTCGCATCTTTACCATCATAGGAAAACAGCACCTTATCTCCTTCCTTCGTCTTGCTTCCGGAAGACCCGCAGGCTCCCAGTGCAAGCGTGAGGATCAGGCATAAAACAGCAATGGTGAATTGTCTCCATCTTCTCTTCATGAAAATAAACCTCCTGTTTATCAATATTTTTGCACTGCCTCTCATTATAGTACAGAATGGAAAACATGGCAAACACTTTCTCATCTCTCAATCAGTTCTGCAATCCGTTCAATGATCTCACTGACTTTTGTAAGAAGGTCTTTTTTTCTGAGTTTTCCAGGATCATATACAAAGGCAGGTTCACTCTGCGTCCGGATAAACATTGCGCCGGCAAATGATTTCAGGAAATCATCAATCTTTTCAACTTTCACCGGAGCCGCCTGGTCCATCACAAAAGAAATCTTTTCATTTTTCTGGATAACAGAAACAATCCAGGCCTTATGTGCCTGTTCTTTCAGCAATGCAACCTCCAACAGGCGCAAGACTGGTTTTGGAATATCTCCATATCGATCTGTCATCTCGTCTGTCAAATCTTCCATATCCTCCTCAGTCCGTATCATGGCAATCTTTTTATACCATGAAAGTTTGTCGGCTTCATTCTCTATATAATCTGAAGGAATATAGGCATCGATCGGAAGTTCGATGGAGGTAGAAAAGTCTTCTTCCTGCTCCTCACCCTGCAGATTGTTTATGGTATCCTTAAGCATCTTGCAGTACAGTTCATATCCAATCTCTTCCATATGTCCGGACTGTTCCGCGCCAAGAAGATTTCCCGCTCCACGAATTTCCAGATCTCTCATCGCAATCTTAAACCCGCTCCCGAGATCCGTAAAGTCCCGTATGGCTGCAAGCCTCTTCCTGGCATCTTTATTGAGCAGCGCATCTCTTTGATACATCAAAAAGGCATAGGCTTTTCTGCTAGATCTTCCGACTCTTCCTCTAAGCTGATAAAGCTGGGAGAGGCCAAAGCGGTTGGCATCCTGAACAATCATCGTATTGACATTTGGGATATCAAGTCCTGTCTCAATGATGGTCGTTGACACCAGAACCTGA
>CACZNZ010000636.1 GCA_902782625.1 uncultured Lachnospiraceae bacterium
CCACGCCTGCCGGACCTTTTCATGCAGTTCTTTTTCATCCTCGCTTTCCGCGTCCATTAGCCCGTCCCATTCCGATTTGATCTCGTCCCATGAAAGCAGTTCTGCAGTTCCGTCCTTGATCTCCTTAAGCCTTCTGCCTAATTCTTCACACTCCTCCTGCAAGTATTGCTGCTCAAAGCCAAAGAACGACGCTTCCTCCATTATCTCGGCTGCAAGATCATACAAATAATGCGTCATGAGCGGCGTCTCAGCAACATAAAATCCCATGATTTCAGCCTGGTCCATAAACTCATATGAGTATGATTGACAGTCGTATCCCTTTTCCCTGAATTCGTCCAGATAAATCAGATGAAAAGAGACATCATCACACTCGTCCCTGATACAGCGGTGGACAAAAAACAGACTTATCCGGCCATCTTCCGGTGGTTTGATCTGTATTGTGCGCAACTTTCCAATGAATGCTCGGAGCTTTTCCTGGCAATGATCCTGGATCTCGGACACTGTCCTGTCTTTCCATTCTCCATATTGAATCGGATGATCATACAGATAGGTGTCGATAAGGCGGTCGGTATCCAGTTCCCGCAAAATATCCTGCACGGTTCTCATACTGCTCTTTCAGTCCTCCAATCATTTGTGAATACGCTGCCCTATCCGTAACCACAGTATCCTCTTCGTTCAGGATGCCGTTTTTCTCAATCCTCATTTTGAAGGTAGTCACACCCAGCATTCTTCCTCTCAATGATCGAATTCTCATATCCGTCCGGAGCAACGATCTGTCCGTAGTCTTCGAACATCTGGGCAATGTTTATGGTGCCACTGCCGGTGATTTCTATACCATCTTCACCAGCTTTCCTGTACTGTGTATTCTTCCCAAAACCCATCATTTCTCTTGTAACAAGTTCAGGTTCTTCAAATCCAGCCTCGATGTAGTAGCGTCCGTTCTTAAAGAGGTATAGGAATACACCTTCTTCCCCATCTGTGCAATATACATCATAAGAAATCCCGCAGATGTCTCCTTTATCATCCCAAATCCAGATCTTGTTGCCTACATCTATCTTGTCAGCTGAGTCGGTATTGTGGGCCTGGTTTGTTATACCTGGATTGTTCGGGTCTATACGACTAAGGGTATTGATAAACATCTCCCATTCAGCTTTCTTTACTGCGCGGTCAACTTCGTCAACACGTTCCCTTAAGATTGCAGCTCCTTTTTCGACCTGCTGCACATACGCATGCATCATTTGCAGGTCCCGGATGGAGAAGTCTGCATTATTCGCATTTTCCAGCCAGTCGTAAATGATATCTATTCTTTCTTTTGCCAGTTCTAAATTCCAATCTCGCTTCATATTCTTAATTGATATAAACAATTATAATATCTGGTCTCGCCAGTGACAAAGAAATCTTATACAGGGCTCATAAATGCCTTCCCACGGGAAAATGATATGTGCAGGCAATGGTTCTAATAGAAAAGCTATTCTATATGGTTCACAGCCATCCTGTATGTATGCCCTGGGAAAGGTCCATACAGCTCCCTGTTTACAGGCCCATGACATCTTTTATCACTCGGTAGATTTCTGTACCCCTTTGCTTTCCGAATACTTTCATGCACTCCAAATATGTCTTTCTTTTTTTAACCGTCCCAGGAGTGATGATCTCCGCTATTTGCCCTAATGTTTTGTCATCAAAACATGCTTCAAATTTTTGCCTGGGGGGTTCTTCAATAAAGGCCTTCTTTCTCAGAGCTTCCATGATTTTCTTGAAATCCATTGGCTTCCCTTTTTCATACATCCGCGGATTTAGCTTTTTCTCTGAAGCAACAAATGCTTCCAAAATGGAGTGTCCCTGGTATACAGCCACATCCTTCCGCCACTTCTTCGCATAATCTTCCAGGGAACGGAATCCGCCGTCCTTGCTGATGATGCTGATCCTTCTGGTTTCCTTCCTCTCCAGGGAGGCACCAAAGTATGCTGATAATTGGAAATCAAGTGCGTTTTTTCCCTTACATGAACAAAAGGTAGTTTCTATTTTAGCGTTTGATTCCAGGACATCATGGCATACTTCCGCTGTTCCCACATGGGCTGCATCTGAGAGAAAAATCCGGATTTCAGAATCGTTCCGAGGAAGGTTCAAACCACATAAGCCCTGTAACCCCACATTTTCCAGATCCACAAGATAATAATGCATTTTTTCAATTGTTGGCTGGTTCTGATCAACATGCGCCATATACATTCACCATAATCCTGCCAATTATCTGTCGCCCATCACAGCGGTAATGCCTGCAGAAAAGCATTTCTTCCATCCTAATGGGATCCTTTGCCATTTCAGCGAAAGAACCACAAAGGGGATCCTCCCTGTCAAAAACCTCGATCTCGCTGATATCCATGAAAACAGCCCTTTCTGCACAGCCTTCCTCCCCGTTTTTCACAGTCTCTTCAGGTACTCTTCCACATTCAGATATTCGATTCCGCTATCCAGCTTTGTGCTTTCTCCACGGTAAATAACAGCCCTTCTCTTAATCGTTCCATATCGGAATTCCGTATCTACCAGTTTTTCGTGGTCATTCAAAAAACGGTACTGGGCGGGTACGATTTCCGTGCTATGCTTCACTTCAAA
>CACZNZ010000637.1 GCA_902782625.1 uncultured Lachnospiraceae bacterium
CGGAGAAGGAGAAGATCCTGGAATTCAGGAAGAATACGGTGTAGGCAATGACCGGTTTATCGATGGATATTATCCGGAGAAGACAGAAGGCATTTCTACTTATTAAACGAAGGAGACAGATATGAGACAGATTGTTTTATCTTTAATGGTAGACAACAATCCCGGTGTGCTCGCAAGAGTCGCATCGTTGTTCAGCCGTCGGGGATACAATATAGACAGTATCACAGCTGGTGTGACAAATAATCAGAAATATACAAGAATCACTGTAGCTGTAAGTGGAGAAGAGCAGGTGCTAGAGCAGATCCGTAACCAGATCAACAAACTTGTGGATGTCCGCAAAATCATCGAACTTGATGATAAGCAGTCCGTATGCAGAGAACTTGTTCTGGTCAAGGTTCTTGCTGATAAAAAAGAAAAACAGGACATTATCGCCATCGCGGATGTCTTCCGGGCCAAGATTGTGGACGTCGGACCAAGCTCCATCATGATGGAACTTACCGGCGCTGCCAATAAACTCGATGCATTTCTTGCCCTTATGGATGATTATGAGGTTCTTGAGATGGTCCGTACTGGTATCACTGGACTTGGCAGGGGGCTTGACACCATCAATTAAGCCTTGATTTATAAACGAAAGAGTAGTATTATGGTGCTTAAGTAAATTTTCAGGAGGAAATAATACAATGTCAGCAAAGATTTTTTATCAGGAAGACTGTGATTTATCTCTCTTAGAGGGAAAGAAGATTGCGATTATCGGCTATGGAAGCCAGGGACATGCGCATGCGCTCAATCTGAAAGAATCAGGCGCAGATGTCTGTGTAGGTCTCTATGAAGGAAGCAAATCCTGGGCAAAAGCAGAAGGCCAGGGGCTTAAGGTTTATACAGCTGCAGAGGCAGCAAAACAGGCTGATATCATCATGATCCTGATCAATGATGAGAAACAGGCGCAGCTTTACAAAGAGAGTATTGAGCCGAATCTGGAAGAAGGCAATATGCTCATGTTTGCTCATGGTTTTAACATTCATTTCGGATGTATCACACCTCCGGCAAATGTGGATGTTACCATGATTGCTCCGAAAGCTCCGGGACATACTGTCAGATCCGAGTACCTTGAGGGTAAGGGAACACCTTGTCTGGTTGCTGTAGAGCAGGATTATACTGGCAAAGCACTGGATCTCGCACTGGCTTACGGTGCTGGAATCGGCGGCGCACGTGCCGGTATCCTTGAGACAACTTTCCGTACCGAGACCGAGACAGACCTTTTCGGAGAACAGGCTGTATTATGTGGTGGTGTTTGCGCTCTTATGCAGGCTGGTTTCGAGACATTGGTTGAGGCAGGATATGATCCTCGTAACGCATATTTCGAGTGTGTTCATGAGATGAAACTCATCGTGGATCTGATCTATCAGTCCGGTTTTGCCGGAATGAGATATTCCATTTCCAACACAGCTGAATATGGCGATTATGTAACAGGACCAAAGATCGTGACAGAAGAGACCAAGAAATCCATGAAGAAGATTCTTTCCGATATCCAGGATGGAACATTTGCAAAGGAATTCCTCCTCGATATGTCTCCGGCAGGCAAACAGGTTCATTTCAAAGCTATGAGAAAGCTTGCTGCAGAGCATCCGGCTGAGAAGATCGGCGAGCAGATCAGAAGTCTCTACAGCTGGAATGGTGAAGACAAACTCATCAATAATTAAAGTTTCGACCGCATTATTTTAATCTTAAAGGACATCTTTGAATATATTTCTATTCAAAGATGTCTTTTTTATGGTCAATTTAGAAAAGCTGTGGTAAAATAAAGTGTTGTATGCAATTGATGTATAAATAATCTTATTCAGGAGGATTACATGCTGAATCAGTCAGATATAAAAAAATATACAATTATTGAGAAAAAAGAGATTCCGGAGATCAATGCTGTCGGATATCTTCTTTCCCATAACACAACGAAGGCAAGAGTCCTTCTTGTGGAAAATGATGATGAGAATAAAGTATTCTCCATTGCGTTCCGCACTCCTCCGTCGGACGATACAGGTGTCGCCCATATACTGGAACACTCCGTATTATGTGGCTCGGAGAAGTTCCCTTCCAAAGATCCATTTGTCGAGCTGGCGAAAGGTTCTATGAATACTTTCCTTAATGCGATGACCTATCCGGATAAAACCGTTTACCCTATCGCAAGCTGTAATGACAAGGATTATCACAATCTGATGCACGTTTATCTTGATGCGGTATTTTTCCCGAATATTTACCGCAATCCCGAGATACTCAAGCAAGAAGGCTGGTACTATGAATTAGATGGACCTGATGCGGAACTCAAGTTCAACGGTGTTGTATATAATGAGATGAAAGGGGTGTTCTCATCCCCGGAAGCTGTGCTTGAAAGAAGAATTCAGGGTTCTCTGCTTAAGGATACACCTTATTCTTTTGAATCCGGCGGAGATCCCGATGCGATCCCACAGCTTACCAGAGAGAATTTCCTTGCATTCCACACAAGATATTATCATCCGTCAAACAGTTATATCTATCTGTATGGAAATGCTGACTTTGTTAAGGAACTGGAATTTATCGATGAAGAATACTTAAGCCGGTTTGAATACAGACAGCCTGATTCGGAGATTGCTTTACAATCTCCTTATGACTGCGCTGTAAAGTTGGAAGATACCTATTCTGTATCTGAAGAGACCGATAACGGAGTATACTTAAGCTACAATGTCCAGTACGGAAACAGTCTGGACAATGAACAGACCCTTGCGCTGCAGCTACTCGACTATGTCCTGTTTACCATGCCTGGAGCACCTGTCAAGAAAGAGCTTGTGGCAGCCGGAATCGGTTCCGATGTAGACAGTATCTATGACAACGGCATCCGGCAGCCAGTTTTCTCTGTGATTATGAAAAATGCTTCCAAAGGAAAAGAGGAGTATTTTGTCAGCAAGCTTGAAGAAATCCTTCGTGATCAGGTGAAAAAAGGCATAAATAAAAAAGCGCTTCGTTCTGCCATCAACAGCTTTGAGTTCCGCTACAGAGAATCCAGTTTCGGCAGTTATTCCAAAGGCCTGATCTATGGGCTGAACTTCTTAAACAGTTGGCTCTATGACGACAGGAAACCATTTGAATATGCGGATTCCCTTACACCGCTTGCCAGACTGTCTGAGAAAATTGATACCGGTTATTTTGAAAAACTCGTGGAAATTGTTTTCCTCAACAACCCACACAAATCTTATGTCAATCTTTATCCGGAAGTCGGCAAAAATGAAAAGATGGAAAAGAATCTTACACGGCAGCTTAACGAGATCAAGAACGGACTTGACAAAAAGCAGCTTTACTTCCTTGAAGAAGATTATAAGAGACTGAAGAAATTCCAGGAGGAACCTTCCAGCCCGGAAGACATCGCAGCTATTCCAATGCTGGAACTTACCGATATCCCTAGAGACATCAAACCGTTCTCGAATCGTGAGTGTACGATTGGTGATGTTGCGACCGTCGTTCATGAATATCACACGAACGGAATCGTTTATTTTGATTTCTGCTTTGACCTGACGGAGCTTCCGGAAGAGTTGATTCCATATGCAACGCTTCTTGTGGAATTCTACCGCTATGTAGATACAGAACATTTTACCTATCATGATCTGGCTTCAGAGATTAATTTGAAGATCGGCACCATGACCTTCCAGACCGGGATCAATACACTGGCATGGAAGCAGGATGGCTATCGTCCGTTTTTCAGTGTCAATATCAAATGTCTGGAAAACCAGGTTGAAGATGCAATCAGCCTTCTTTCTGAAGTCCTCTTTACTTCAAAGATGGATCATAAACAAAGACTAAAAGAGATTATTTCCGAAGTCCGCACAAAAATGGATGTAAAGATTCCTTCTAGCGGCCATCTGTTTGCTTCGGGAAGAGCGCTTTCCTATATCGATCCCGCCATGAAGTATAAAGAAGTGGCAGAGGGACTTGAATATTACTGGATGATCCGTGATCTTGA
>CACZNZ010000638.1 GCA_902782625.1 uncultured Lachnospiraceae bacterium
ATTATGATTATGTGGTGGATGCCATCGATACCGTGACAGGAAAACTTGCGATCGTGGAAAAGGCGAACAAGGCAGGGGTTCCTGTCATCTCTTCTATGGGGGCAGGCAATAAGACTGATCCTTCTGCTTTTTTGGTGGCAGATCTCTACGATACTTCCATCTGTCCTCTCGCCAGGATCATGAGGCGGGAATGCCGCAAGCGAGGGATAGAATCTCTGAAAGTTGTCTATTCTAAAGAAAAGCCGGTTCAGAGAGAACAAAGATTGAACGAATCAGGAAAACCCATCCCCGGTTCTGTCGCATTTGTTCCTTCTGTGGCAGGATTGATCGCTGCCGGGGAAGTGATCCGGGATCTGACTACAGGCATGGAAAGGGGATAGACGGATGGAAGAACGATTGGAAAAACAACTTGCTTTTTCACTGGAGATTGATAAAGAAAAGAATATTCTTCGCCAGACACATTTGTCGGGACACGGCAGAAGAGAAAATGATGCGGAACATGCATGGCATATGTCGATCATGGCATATCTTCTTAAAGAATATGCCAATGAAAAAGTCAATATAGAAAAAGTCATGATCATGTGTCTGATCCATGATATCGTGGAGATTGAGGCAGGAGATACCTATGCCTACGATGAGGTGAATCTGGCTTCCCAGAAGGCCAGGGAAGATGCGGCAAAAGAGAAGATATTCTCTCTGTTGCCACAAGATCAGAAACAGGAAATGATTTCGTTGTTTGACGAGTTTGCAGCCAATGAGACGCCGGAAGCCCGATATGCCCATGCCATGGATAATCTTCAGCCTCTGATCTTAAATCACAGCAACGGAGGCAGCGACTGGAGGGAGCATGATGTATGTGCCCGGCAGGTTTACGGAAGACAGGAAAAAACCAGATTGGGATCCGAGACGCTGTATCAGGTGACAGACAGGATCCTTCAGGAGAATATAAAAAAAGGGAATCTGAAAGAAATCTGAACAGGAACTATGCAGGGGGACGAAAAGCGTGAAATGGTTTAAAAGATTTTATCTCGATAAGGAAAAAGATATCATCATCGATCTCTTCATGGATCAGGAGGAGCTTTCTTATATATTGTCCACACCGAATCACGGCACCGGGAATCTGATCACGAATCTGGCAAGACTCTGTTCTCTTCCTCTGACGAGGGATGAGCAGGGTCTTCTGATTATACAGGGGACGATTCCGAGTTATATCGACGAATACAACAGAAAGGTATATGTTTTCCGCCTTGGCAATACGAAAGCGGCCAATATCTATCCGGATGGAAGAATCGAGAGGAAGGCACATATTCCGGCTATCTCCAAAACATTGATGAGTCAGACGAAGGATTATCAGCTGGATATAGAAAAAACGATTGTCAAAACCTACATCCGGAGCGAATGCAAATTCCATTCGGATCTGCATACGCATATGAATGCGAATCTGGCCCCGGATATTCTGATCGCGCTGGGAATATGTCATCAGATCAGATATCCGCTTTATTATATTAAAAAGCTCGGACTTCGCGTAAGCAGGAAGCAGCAGCAGGGGCTTGATCAGAGAAGAGAACAAGTGGTAGAAATCTACAAAGACTGCGGGCTGAAAGGAAAGTACCTGACACGTCGTATCGATGACAATACCTTTCTTAATTTTGCCGATCTGATTTTGTGCAATCCAAAGGATGCTGCATACAATATTCCCAGAATCAGGAGGTCTCTCACCATCCTGAAAGACGGACAGGCAGTCTTTACAAATCTGGAAAAAGTATATCTGTACCGGTATGTATTTACGAAAGGGAAGGAATCTCTTGAAAAGATTCATCTTTCAAAGGATCGGATCATCATGATTCCTGACGAAGATATCCGCAACACGGTTTTCGATATACTTAAAGACAGGAAAACCGAAGCCTACCGTAATAACAATCTGTTCCAGGATAAACTTCTCTGGATTGCCCGAAGTTATGCAAAGCAGGGAGTTCGATATGCGGAGATTTCCGATACCACACTTGTAAAAAAGGATGGCGCCTGTGAAATGCTTAGGCAGGTCCATGAGGTGATGCCGGCAATTACGAAAGAGACAGGGGTACTTCTTAGGTTCCTTGCAGCGATCCGACGGATTCCTTTGACCATCGTCAAAGACCAGGTGGTGACAGGAGATTATTTCCGGGAGAATCTGGAAGCACTCCGCGAGGTCGCAGCAGATCCTTACGTAGCCGGCAGTGATATCATCGGGGAAGAACTGAATGATATCCGCGACCTAAGGCTTGTACTTAGGGAACTTGTCCGGATTGCTGCGGCAGATCCCGGATTTGTGATCAGGGTTCATGCAGGGGAGAATGACGGACTTCGCTACAATATCGCCAACAGTCTGGCATGCATCAAAAATGCATTGCAGCCCGGACAGAAAATGCCGATCATCCGGATCGGACATGGCTTGTATACACCTGACTTAAGACGGCCGAAAGGGCAGGCGCTGATAAGGGAACTGCTTGATAGCCATGCGGTTCTTGAATTCCAGATTACGTCAAATGTCCGGCTCAATAATCTCAGTGATATGAAGAATCATCCGCTCAGACAGTATTTAAAATATGGGATCAGCTGCGTTCAGGGAACGGACGGGGGTGCGTTGTACGGGACGGACTCCTTTGATGAGCAGCTGTCGCTTGAGAAAATGCTCAGGCTAAAAGACGAGGAAATGCTGCAGATGAGACGGTGTGAAGACCAGGTGATCGAACAGGGCCTTCACATTTTCGAAACAAAGAAAAAGGCCTGGGAGAATCATGAAAAGACGGATTATCCG
>CACZNZ010000639.1 GCA_902782625.1 uncultured Lachnospiraceae bacterium
TCAGGCAGTGCTTGAGGAGATACCGCGCGTGAGAAAGGACTTCGGCGAACCTCCGCTTGTCACGCCTTCATCACAGATCGTCGGAACCCAGGCTGTCATGAACGTTCTTATGGGACGCTACAAGGTGGCTACCGAGCAGACCAAGGACCTGCTTTCCGGTCACTACGGCAAGACAGTTAAGCCCTTCAATCCCGAGGTCCAGAAGCAGATCCTCGGCGACAGGGAGGTCATCACCTGCAGACCTGCAGATCTTCTTGAACCGGAGCTTGAAAAGATAGAATCCGAGATGGCCCAGTGGAAACAGCAGGATGAAGATGTATTATCCTATGCACTTTTCCCACAGGTTGCCACAGAATTCTTCCGCTACAGACAGGCACAACAGGATAAAATTGACCCGGTAAAAGCCGATGAAGAAAATGGGGCTTATCCGGTTTAGAAAGTGAAAAAGGGAAAAGGCCGCAGCTTTTGGGATCAGACCTTCCTGCGTTTGCTGTTTCGGTTTGTGCGCTGATAATCCGCCATTCGCGCTAACTCGCTTACGCTCAAACATGCGCTCGGTGGCGGCAGCCAGCGCAAACCTCAACGACGCAAACCATGCAGAGGGTCTTCTCCCAAAAGCTGCGGCTTTTTTTATTTCTTCTTTTTGATCATAGGATCGGTAGGATCGTATCTTTGGGATTTCTTTACCTTGCCGGTCGTATCCTCTAAAGTTACTTGTCCGAATGGTCCGTTGTTTTTGTTGATGTGCATCTTGACCCACACTCTGGCCTTTTTATAAGTCTTGGTGGAGATGTCGTAGATCAGTTTGGCGTTTACAGCCTGAACACGTACGCAGTAGGTAGTGCAGCTGGTGCCGAGAAGATTGTAGATTCCTGCGTTGAGTCGGCGGTTGTTCGTCGTATAGTACTGGCTGGAATGGAAATTCACGGCTGTGCCTTTGATGTGGACCTTCCACTGATAATAATGCCACGGTTTGCTCTTCTTATAGATGAACCATCTTTCTGCAGATGTCTTCTCCAGACGGTAATTACCGGTGATAAGTTTTTTTCTGGAAGTAGCGCATACACAGGATTTCAGTGGGATATCATATTTTTTTGTGGCCTTGTTATACATCAGGAAGGTTACGGTATGTGTCCGGATGTTCACATCAATCGTCATTGGAACTTTTATATATTTTTTATAATTGGTCGCAAACAGATTGGTGTTGAGTACGCCATTCTTTTTAAAACAGTATTTATATTTCATTGTTCCGCCGGAATAACTCGGCAGATATCTCCATCCTGTCACGGCCTGGCCGTTTTCGATATAGTAAATGTTCTTTCCAATCTTAACCCACTTGGTTCCGGTAAATGGAACACCATTTTCATAGTACTGATTATTCACCACGTTCGTTGCGGGAGTACCATTGCTGTAATAGGATCCAACGATGGAACCGAGGGAGGATGAGCTGACTTTGACAAAGGAAGAGGTGATCACACCACTGGCCTTCGCAGTCAGTTTTCCCTTGGAAACTTTATATAACTTCTGGTTTTCGAGCGCATATCCTTTCTGAAGAATTCTGCCGTCTGCATAGATAATATTATTGCTTTTTCCGGAAAAGGTTGAGATATTTGGTGAAATAACGTTCTTACTGCTTGATGCAGTTGCAGTTCCTTTCGCTTTGCACAGAATGATTTTCCTGGTTTTGGCGTTGCCGGCACCGGTAAGGACCAGCACATTCTGCGCTTTGCCGGAAGGCTTGTTCTTTAAGGAAAGATTTCCTTTTGCGTCAAAGAAATAATATCCTTTTTTCAGTCCGAGAGACTGATCTGCTGTCTTAAGACTTACCGGAATATAGACATAACCTTTAGCTTCTTTTTTTGCTACTCCGTAATAAAGTTTGACATTGTTGCCATCGGTAGTCAGACGAAGTCCTTTCCCGGCGGCATGGCCGGAGATACCGAGAACAAATGCAGCGGCGCCGATCGCCAGGGAACAAATAGCTTTGACAAAACGGCAACGTATGGTTTTTCGCATTCTTTTCCTCCTTAATCTTTTACGCATAGTTTGGCTTTTACTTTATCGTTATATTATTTTTTTGTCAAGAGAAAGCCTATTACATGGTTGACACATATTGTTAATCAATTTATAATAAATAAACAAGTTAGGAGGTGTAGATTAACACATGAAGCTGATTAAAAAAACTGCAATTCTTTTGTCACTCGTTGTTATGTCCTGCCTCTGCCTGATGCTGCCTTTAAAGGTTCATGCAAAAGCAAAGGTAAAAGCAAAAAAAGTTAAGATGTTAAAAGGGAAGAAGAAGAAGATTCGCGTTAAAGGGGTTTCCCCTAAGAAAGTGAAATGGACTTCTTCCAACAAAAAGGCCGCTACCGTGAAGAATGGAGTGATCACGGCAAAGAAGGCCGGTAGTTCGACAATTGTTGCAAAGTACAGGAAAAAGAAGTATTACTGGAAAGTGAAAGTGGTATCCGTAAGCAGAAAAAAGGTTACTATTTCGCAGAGCCAGAGTTATAAATTTGCCGTGAAGAACGGTAAAAATACGAGCTGGAAGTCGGCGTATCCTTCGGTGGCGTCGATTACCGATGAAGGAACGGTCACTGGCCTTTCGGCCGGTTCCAGCACACTGACCTGTGTTACGAACGGGATCAGATTTACCACCAGAGTCTATGTAGCATCTCTATCCAAAACGGATCTTACTATGGAAGCGGAGAGGACCTATCAGCTGAAGGTCTATTATAAAGGCGGGGAGAAACCTACCTTTAGTTCTTCCGATACCACCGTTGCCAAAGTAACAAAATCCGGCCTGATCACAGCAAGACGTGAGGGAACTGCCGTGATCATCTGCAAGGTCGGAAAAGCAAAGCTCTACTGTTCCCTGACGGTGACTCATCCTACCAATATTGTGACACCCAGGAGTTCTCTGCCTGACGGCAGTGCGGGAGACCGGCTCTCTGTTGTGATCAATAGTTTCCCGGTAGACAGAACCTATACTATATATAAACAGTCCGCCAATGTGAATAAAAACAGCGGTTCCAATGGAGTACCCAAGACTTATATGCCTAATCACGGCTGTTCTGCCTGTGCGATGTCGACAGTATTAAGTGCTTATCACGGTTTTACCGGAGGCCCTGTTTATATGACAGAACAAACCGAAAAGAGCGTGTTCGGTACGGAAGTCTGGACGAGAAACTATTCCAAGTCAGATTCGAAACAAAACCCGATTGCGTTGTACGGAATGAGCCGTATTCTGAACGCCTGCGGTATTCGCAATGAGTACGTGCGCTGCTTCCCGGGCGGGGAGACAGTCGGAAGGACGAGTGCAACTGCTGCTGCTGCAGTAAGTCAGATTACCGGGCATCTGAAGACAGGGAATCCGGTGATCATCGTGGTTTCCAAGAAAAACTGGAAGACCAATAAAATTGATAAGAAATGGGCCAACAGCTACCATACCATGGTGCTGATGGGCATGACAGATGGCGGCAAGGTGATCGTGGCCGATTCTGCAGACCGTGATTCGAGTGTGTTCGGAAATCAGAAGAGGATCAAATATACGACGATGAACAGCCTGATCTCCTATATGATTTCTTCGAATAATCTTACATCGACCGGCGTTTATTGGAGCGGCGAAAATTCAAGTGGAGGATATATTTTGGTGAATCCTCAATAATGTACAAAATGTGACGCATATGTAACAAGATTTTGACCACCAGTTAATCATTTGTTAACAAATTGTTGACAGTATGTAACATTTGTGTTATGATGGCTTCAGTTCAAAGAAAAGGAGTTATTGTAATGTTGAACACAAATGTACGTAAACTTGTCTATTCGCTGATTATTTTTCTGATGGGATGTGCAGTAATTACACTCTCATCGAAAGATGCTGAAGCAGCAGGGAGATATAGAAGAATCACTGTTGAGCCGGAATCTGAGAATCTTGATAAATGGTTTGACACGATCGAAACACTCGGAAAAAATGTATCTGTTCATCATTTCAGATACAGCAGAAGAAGCAATAGAAGGACATACAATTCCGCAGTAAAACATAACAGAAAAGCAAATTGCGCAGCTTTCGTTTCCTGGGCA